>JAFKKW010000164.1 GCA_017304275.1 Hyphomicrobiales bacterium
GATCGCTGCCGACAATCCCCCGGTCTTGCGCAAGGCGTGAGGGGGCAATGCGATGCCGTCGCGGTCCCGCATCGGTTCCGTCGCTGCCAAACAAAAGAGGACGCGCCCCGGCGGGGCGCCGCGGAAGCTCATTGCGTTCGAGCCCGACATGCTGCGGGCGCTCGAGCTACTCGCGCGAGACCGGATGCAGGACTTCCAGGAGCTCGCCGACGAAGCGTTCCGCGACCTCCTGAAGAAGCACCGCCGTCCGGTCACTCTCAAAGAGGCACTGAAGCAGAGCACCCGCACGCCCGCAAACGACGAAAGCTGACGGTGAGCGCGGAGACTTAAGGGGTTTTAGGGTCGGGCGCGGGAGCGGCCTTGTTCTCGAGGTCGAGGTTGCGGCCGGCAGGCGGGTATGCCGGTTCGCGCTCCGGGTCGAGCGGGCCGAAGGCGATGAAATATCCGACGAGGAACACGGCCAACGCGACACCCGCGATAGCAACCAGGCGAAACAGCGAGCGGCGTTCATGTCCCATGTCCTCGGTCCCGCATTTTCCGGACCCGGCGTCTGTTTGTTGGGATCGATGGTCATGCGCACATTCCGTCACGGCCAATATCTCTAAATCGGCGTTTGCTCCCGAGGTTCCCCTCAGAACCCGTTGCTTGCTCGGGAACGTAAAGATGGCGTTTGCGTTGATGCTCCGTAGACGCCAAGCGTCAAGGGGCGCCGCAATTTCGGGAGTGCGTGATGGACGTTTCCGGTTATACAGCCGACGATCTCGAGATCTTCAGGAAGGTCCTCGATCGGGCGACCGCCGAGGCCGAGACCGACATGCCGGTGGAGCTGATGGCGCGGCGGCTATTCGTGGCCGCGCGGACCGGCGAGCGCGATCCGGCTCGATTGGTGGCGATGGTGCTCGGGCGCGCGAAGCCTACTCCTGCGCCAAAGTTTTTCTCCGGCCGGAACCCTGACTTCCGTGCTTAGCACGCTCGTGGACCGACGCCGGTCGCGGACGATCTACTCGCCGCCGAAAAGGAAGTTCGTGTAGATCATTTCCATGTTCGGGTCGCGCGCGATGCTGGCGGGCGTGACCAAGGTCTGATCAAGGATGTGCGCATAGCACTCCTTGAAGGTCTTCGCGCCCTTGGCCCGGCAGAGCGGATGACTGCGCCAGCGCTGTGCGATGAGCTTCTGGGCCGCAGAGGTGTCGATGTTGAGGTCGCGCACTTTTTCCTCACGGCCGACCGTCAGCCCCGGGCCTTCCTTGAAAGCCGCATAAACCAGCTCGCTGCAGTAGATCTGATCGCGGGTCTCGTAGAAATAATGGTCGTAAGGCCGGCCCAGGTAACGGCGCGCGCTTGCGACCGCGTTCTTCGCCTGCGCTTCGTCGAGCCCCTTGAGGCGCTTGACCGTCACGCGGCCGCCGTCACCCTTCTTGATCCAGGCGTCGAGCGGGACCTCCTGCACGGGGCCCACCGCCTCGATGACGCGCGGCCGGCCTTTTCCGTCGATGTC
>JAFKKW010000389.1 GCA_017304275.1 Hyphomicrobiales bacterium
GCCCGGTGACACCCGGCACGAAGCCGAGCGGCGCAAACATCTTCACGTGCTCTTCGTAATAGGGCGTGAGCTCGCGGACGGCCTGTTCCTTGGTGTCGGCGAGATAGAAGAAGATGCCGATGCCGAGATTCTCGCCGAGCTTCCAGTTCTTTCCGGCGCGGTGGGCCGCATCCTGGAACGCCTTGATCGGCCCCTCAGCCATCGTCGCCGCACCGCCGCCGACCATGCCCTTGATGCCGTGCCGGATCATGAAATCCATGGCCTGCGGCTTCGCCGAGACAATGGGTTGCCACGTCTCCTTTGAATGGATCGGGCGCGGTACCAGCGTCAGGTCCTTCAGCGTGTAGCCGCGATAGGGCACCTCTGGCGGCAGCGTGTAGTGCTTGCCCTTGTGACTGAAGCGCTCGTTGTTGAACGACTTGAAAATGATCTCGACCTGCTCTTCGAAGAGCTCCCGATTGGCCTCCTGATCCCGCAACGGCGCGCCGAAGGTCTCCACCTCGCGTGTGTGATAGCCGCGCGCCACGCCGAAAACGGTGCGCCCCTTCGTCAGGATATCGGCGGTCGCATAGTCTTCGGCCATACGGAGCGGATGCCACATCGGGGCAACGTTGAAACCGCAGCCGATCTTGAGGCGCTTGGCGACTTCCGTCATGTGGCCGCGATAGCGGCCGAGCGCGAGGCGGATCATGTCGGCTTCGATGTCCTCGAGCGCGCGGATCTCGCCGCTCTCCGTCACCGCCGGGATGCCGAGCGCCGACGAGCCGGACGAGGGGCGCACCTCCATCGTCAGCGGGATGGTGTCCTCGGCGCCGAGCAGCGCCGGGCCTGTGTAGGCCGGCGGTTTCTGCAGTCCGAGCGGCGCCGGCGGGATCTCCGCCTCGAAGCCGTCGACATGGCTCGCGATCTGGGGGAACTCGGCGACGGAAAGCTCCGAGCCGTCTGCAAGAACCACGGCGCGGAAGATCGCGTTCTCGAGCTGGCGCACGTTGCCCGGCCAGTCGTAGGCGGTGATCAGGCGCATGGCCTCGTCCGTGAAGCCGGAGATACGCTTGCCTTCCTCCGCGCCGAAACGCGCCAGGAAATGCTGGGCGAGCTCTGCAATGTCCTCGCGGCGCTCGCGCAGCGGCGGCACCCAGATCGGGAACACGTTGAGGCGGTAATAGAGATCCTCGCGGAAGCGGCCTTCGCGCACGAGCTGGATCATGTCGCGGTTGGTCGCCGACACGAGGCGGAAGTTGACCTTGACCGGCTTCTTGGCGCCGACCGGATCGATCTCGCCCTCCTGCAGCGCGCGCAAGAGCTTCACCTGCGCGTCGAGCGGCAATTCTCCGATCTCGTCGAGGAACAGCGTGCCGCCGTCCGCTTCCTGGAACTTGCCGACGCGCCGGTCGACGGCGCCCGTGAACGCACCCTTCTCGTGGCCGAACAGCGTGCTCTCGACCAGGTTCTCCGGAATGGCGCCGCAGTTGACGGTGACGAACGGACGCCCCGCCCGCTCGCTTTCGCCCTGGATGGCTCGCGCGATCAGCTCCTTGCCGACGCCGCTCTCGCCCTCGATCAGAACCGGGATGTTGGAGGCGGCGGCCCGCTTGCCGAGCGCGACCACGCGCTGCATGCCGTCGCCGCGGATGATGAGATCGTCGAAGGTGAGCGTGCCTTCGGTTTTCTTTTTGAGGCGCAGGATCTCGTCCGAGAGCGCCTCGATCTTCATGGCGCTCTTCATGGAGACTTCGAGCCGCTCGGGCGACGCAGGCTTGATCACGAAATCCACCGCGCCGAGCTTGATGGCGTTGATCGCGGCGTCGACCGATCCGTTGGCGGTGAGCACGATGATCGGTGGCGACGGCTTGCCCTTGAGGCTTTCGAGAACGGCCATGCCGCCGATGCCGGGCATGACGAGATCGAGCAGCACGAGCGAGATGCCGGTGCGCTCCGGTCCTTCCAGAACCTCGAGTGCCTGCTCGCCGGAGACCGCCGCGCGGGTTTCGAAGCCGAACCGCTTGACGGTCTCTTCGAGGATGCGGCGCTGGGCGGGATCGTCATCGACGATAAGAATACGCTTTGCCATTGAGCACTCGTACACAACACGAACTGAATTATTGCCGGTCTCTGGCGCGCGTGTCTCTCGATGGAACGCGCGGGGTCGACCGGCAACTCGACAAAGGCAAGACTGCCCCACAACGGTAAACAAGCCCTTGCCAATAAGCTCACCTTGAACCTTTTTTGAGCAACGGACCGGCCGGGCGGCGCGAATGGGGCATAAGATGAAGGAAATACAGATATCTCTTGCCGCTTGAACTCGGCGGCCCGAGCCCGCAAATTAAGGCTTCATTTCCCCAATCACTGGAGCCCCTGATGACGCCGAGCCTGCGCGCACCCTTCGTTTCGGACATTGTTCGGTCGGCAAGCCAGAGCGGCGCGGCGACTGCGGCGCCGGACCTGGGTCCCGTTCCGGAGTGGGATCTGTCGGACCTTTACAAAAGCACCGACGATCCGGCCGTCGCCCGCGACCTCGCGCGTGCGGCCGCGGAAGCCACGCGGATCAAGGAGACCTATCAGGGCAAGCTCGTTGGCCTCGCCTCCGACGGCGCGGCGCTGGCCGACGCCATCGCGTCCTACGAGCAGCTCGCGGACCTCATGGGTAAGCTCGGCTCCTACGCCGGCCTCCTGTACGCGGCGAACCAGGGCGATCCGGCGCGCGCGAAATTCTACGGCGACATCTCCGAGAAGCTGACGCGCATCTCGACCGATCTCATCTTTGTCGAGCTCGAGCTCAACCAGATCGACGAGGCGGCGCTCGAGGCGTCCTTCGCCGCCCCCAAGCTCGCGCGTTACAAGCCGTGGCTCGAGGACCTGCGCCGGGAGAAGCCCTATCAGCTCGACGAAAAGATCGAGCAGCTTTTCACCGAGAAGGGGCAGACCGGCCGCGGCGCGTTCACGCGGCTTTTCAGCGAGACCATGAGCGGGCTGCGCTTCAACGTCGAGGGTGAGCCGCAGCCGATGACGCTGGAAGCCACCTTGAACCTCCTGTCGGATCCGGCCGAGCCGCGCCGCCACGCGGCCGCCGATGCGATCGCCAAGGTGTTCAAGGACAACATCCGCCTTTTCACGCTGATCACCAATACGCTGGCCAAGGACAAGGAAATTTCCGACCGTTGGCGGGGCTTCAAGGACGTGGCCGACAGCCGTCATCTTGCGAACCGCGTCGAGGCTCCTGTCGTCGACGCGCTCGTCGCGAGTGTGCGCGAAGCCTATCCGAGGCTCTCTCACCGCTACTACGCCATGAAGGCCCGCTGGCTCGGCATGGAGAAGCTGTCCCATTGGGACCGCAACGCACCGCTGCCCGACAAGCCGGAGCAGGTCTTCACATGGGCTGAGGCCGAAGCCATCGTGCTCAAGGCTTACGGCACGTTCGCCCCCGACATGGCGAGCGTCGCCAAGCAGTTCTTCGACAAGGGCTGGATCGACGCGCCGCTGCGCGAAGGCAAGGCCCAGGGCGCGTTTTCCGCCGCGACCGTCCCCTCGGTGCACCCCTATGTGCTCATGAACTACCAGGGCGAGCCGCGCGACGTGATGACCCTTGCCCATGAGCTGGGCCACGGCGTGCATCAGATGCTGGCGCGCGACCAGGGTCCGCTCCTGGCGCCGACCCCGCTCACGCTTGCCGAGACCGCGTCGGTGTTCGGCGAGATGCTGACCTTCCGCGCGCTCCTCGCCGAGACCAAGAGCCCGCGCGAGAAGAAGGCCATGATCGCCGGCAAGGTCGAGGACATGCTGAACACGGTCGTGCGCCAGATCGCGTTCTATTCCTTCGAGCGCAAGGTGCACGAGGCCCGTCGCGCAGGCGAGCTGACGAGCGACCAGATCAACGCGTTCTGGATGGACGTGCAGCGCGAGAGCCTGGGCCCGGCCATCGACTTGAAGCCCGGCTACGAGGTCTACTGGACCTACATCCCGCACTTCATCAATTCGCCGTTCTACGTCTACGCCTACGCATTCGGCGATTGTCTGGTGAACTCGCTCTACGGTCTCTACCAGGAAGCCCACCCCGGCTTCGTGACCAAGTATTTCGACCTCCTGAAGGCCGGCGGCTCGAAGCACCATTCGGAGCTGTTGGCTCCCTTCGGCCTCAACGCGGCCGACCCCGCGTTCTGGTCGAAAGGATTGAAGGTGATCGAGACCATGATCGACGAGCTGGAAGCCATGGACCGCGCCGCGGTGGCCTAGCGAAGACGGTCCGCCCGCCACCTCTCAACACCATGGCCGCCCTTGAGGCGGCCATCCAGGGGGCTATGTGGTCGACGGTGGAGACTTTGGGCCCTGGATGGCCGGGTCAAGAGCCCGGCCATGGTATAGGGGCAGCATTTTACATTCTGTACAACAACGCCTCCCCCGTGTTATACAATTTGTACAACACAGGAGCCGTGGCATGAAGCTCGAGATCAAGAAGATCGGCAACTCGACGGGACTGATCCTGCCGAAGGAGCTGCTCGCGCGCCTGGGCCTGTCCCAGGGCGATCAGGTGCTTGTCACCGAGACTCCGGACGGCATCAAGATCTCCCGATATGTCCCCGACCTCGAGGAAGGCCTGGAGATCGCACGCAAGGCCATGAAGACCTATCGTGCCGCCCTGACTGAGCTTGCCAAGTGAGCGAGCCTGTCTGGCTGTTCCCGGAGCTGGTTATCGCGTTTCACGATGAGCAGCTTCGGGAGTTCGGTGGTCCTCCCGGCATTCGCGATCGCGGCATGCTGGAATCGGCGCTCGATCGCCCCAAAAACAAGTGGTCCTATGGCGAGCGCGATCTCGCAGCGCTGGCGGCTGCCTATGCATTCGGTATCGCGAAAAACCATCCCTTTATCGATGGTAACAAGCGTGCAGCGCTCCTGTCCGTCGTAACCTTCTTAGGTCTTAATGGGATCGAGTTCGTAGCGGACAACGCCGAGGCCGCCGTCGCGATCCAGGGCCTAGCCGCCGGCGAGATCGCGGAGGAGGGGCTTGCGCGCTGGATACGCGACAACTGGCCGGCGCCGCGATAGCCGCTGCGCGGAAAAGCTCAAATGCCGCGCCTGTCAAGACGAAACCAAATCCCGGCTACGTAATTTGTCTGCTTACACCCACGCGGGAACGGGCGTATAAGCGCCGGAATTTTACAGCTTCGTAAGAGGCCTGATCGTGGCACGCGCTAAAGCCACCGATATCGGTGGCGAGCCCGGCGAAACGACGCACGGCGCACCCTTCTGGACACTCGTCATCGGATCGATCGGCGTCGTCTATGGCGACATCGGCACGAGTCCGCTCTATGCTTTTCGCGAAGCCGTGCGCGCCGCTAGCGGCGGCAGTCCCGCGAATTCGGAAGCCGTGTTCGGCGTCCTGTCGCTTATCTTCTGGTCGCTCGTCCTCATCGTCACGCTGAAGTACGTGATCGTGCTGCTGCGCGCCGACAACAAGGGTGAAGGCGGCACGTTTGCGCTGATGGCGCTCGGCCAGTCGGTCGCCAAGCGCAGCACGCCGCTGCTGCTCGCCTTGGGCATCGCGGGCGCTTCGTTCTTCTACGGCGACGCCGTCATTACGCCGGCGATCTCCGTGCTGTCGGCAGTGGAAGGTCTGAAGCTGGTGTCGCCCATGTTCGAGCACTGGGTGATCCCGATCGCGCTCGTTATCATTGTCGGCCTCTTTGCGGTGCAGTCTCACGGCACGGCCCGCGTCGCGACGTTCTTCGGTCCCTTGACGATTGTGTGGTTTCTAACCCTCGCCATCGGCGGTGGGCTGCATATTGCCGATAATCCGACCATCGTCGCAGCCCTCAATCCCTGGTACGGCGCGCGCTTTCTTTTCACACACGGACTTCTCGGCCTGACCGTCCTGGGGCTCGTGTTCCTCGCCGTGACCGGCGCCGAGGCGCTCTACGCGGATCTCGGCCATTTCGGCAGGCGTCCGATCCAGGCGGCCTGGGTCGGCTTCGTGTTTCCTTGCCTGATGCTGAACTACATGGGGCAGGGCGCGCTGGTGCTGTCCGACGCCGAAGCGCTCGCCAACCCGTTCTTTCTGCTCTACCCCGAGTGGGCTCTGATCCCGATGGTCATTCTGGCGACGTGCGCTACGGTCGTCGCCAGCCAGGCCGTGATAACCGGTGCCTTCTCCCTCGCGCGTCAAGCCATCCAGCTTGGGCTGCTGCCGCGCTTCTCGATCAAGCACACGTCCGAGGCGATGGCCGGCCAGATCTATCTGCCGCGCGTCAACTGGCTTCTGCTGATCGGCGTGATCCTGACGGTGATCAGCTTCAAATCGTCGTCGAACCTGGCCACTGCGTACGGCGTCTCCGTCACCGCGACGCTGGTGATCAATTCACTGATGGCGTTCTTCGTCATCTGGAGGTACTGGCGCTGGCCCCTGTGGAAGGTGGCTGGGCTCATGACCCCGCTTCTTCTCATCGAGCAGACATTCTTTGCAGCCAACATCCTGAAGCTGTTTGAAGGCGCCTGGTTCCCGGTTGCGATCGCGGCGGTCATCGGTCTCATCATGTTCACGTGGGTGCGCGGGTACGGCATCCTGCTCAAGATCACGCGCCGCAACGAGGCCGACCTCGATTGGCTGGTCCGCAAGCTCGAGGCCAAGCCGCCTGCCAGAGTTCCCGGTACGGCGATTTTCCTGTCTGCCGACGTCAACGCCGCGCCCACCGCGCTGATGCACAACCTGAAGCACAATCGCGTCCTGCACGAGCGCAACATCGTGCTCTCGATCCGCACCGAGGAGACGCCGCGCGTGCCCCGCCACGAGCGTGTCGAGGTCGATCGATCGAACGAGACGTTCGTCCGCGTGATCGCCTCCTATGGGTTCATGGAGAGCCCGAGCATTCCCAAGATCCTCGAAAGCTGCCGGCGCAAGGATCTGAACGTCGACATCGGCGCCACGTCGTTCTTCCTGTCGCGCCGCTCGTTGCGGACGACGAGCAAATCCGAGATGCCGCGCTGGCAGGAGAACCTGTTCATCTGGCTGGCACGCACGGCCGAGGACGCGACGACCTACTTCAAAATCCCGACCGACCGCGTGGTCGAGGTCG
Organism: Hyphomicrobiales bacterium; assembly: GCA_017304275.1. GTDB lineage: Bacteria > Pseudomonadota > Alphaproteobacteria > Rhizobiales > Hyphomicrobiaceae > Hyphomicrobium_C. Next base: position 7,065 of record JAFKKW010000389.1, read on the forward strand.
GCACCCAGGTCGCGATCTGAGTTGGCGCCTTATCCTAGGACACGTATCTGGACCCCGACCTCCGTCGGGGTGACGTTGTTGTTGAGTGTGGCGCCAGCCAAATCCCCACGTCATCCCGGCGCAGGCCGGGATCCAGACACATCTGAAAATGAAGTAGTGGAAAGCTACTCGCTCAGCGCCTCGGCACCCTTCGCCGGCACCAGGTTCACGCTCTCGCCGCAGCCGCACGCGCCAGCCTGGTTCGGGTTGTTGAACACGAACTGTGCGGAGAGCTTGTCGGTCTTGTAGTCCATCTCCGTGCCGAGCAGATAGAGCACCGCCTGCGGGTCGACGATTACCCGCGCGCCGTCCTGCTCCACGACCTCGTCGAATGTCCCGATGCTGTCGGTCCAGTCCATGGTGTACTCCATGCCGGCACAGCCGCCCTTCTTGACGCCGATCTTGAGGCCCGCCACGTCGGGTCCCTTCGACGCCATGATGGCGCGCACGCGCTCGGCGGCGCGCGGCGTCATGGTCAGCACGCTCGGACGCGGCCGGCGGGGAGGGGAAGCGGAGGCTTTGTCGGTCATCAGTGTTGCTGTCCCGGTTCCGAAAGCATCGGCAATCGACAACCCAAGAGAATGGGTCGCTACGTTGCGAATATAGCGAGGGGAGCCTGCTTTTGCGAGATGGCGGATTGCTGAACCAACATTAGAACATGTTGAGCGCCAGCCGCGCCTCATCCGACATACGGCTCTGGTCCCAGGGTGGATCGAAGGTCAGCGTCACTTTCGCGCCGGAAACACCCGGCACGGCGCTGACGGCATCCTCCACCCACTGCGGCATTTCCCCGGCCACCGGGCACCCGGGAGCCGTTAGCGTCATCTCGATCGCGACCTCGCGGTCGTCGGTGATGTCGATCTTGTAGATCAACCCCAACTCGTAGATATCGGCCGGGATTTCCGGGTCGTACACGGTCTTGAGCGCGGCCACGATGTCGTCGGTGAGCCGCTCGATCTCCTCCGCCGGCAGCGCGGACGCCTGAGTGGGCACGCCCTCGGCGGCCGTCTCCGGCTTTGCGCCGTCTTCCGGTTTGGGGTCCTGCTGTGTCTCCAACTCTGACATCTTGGCTCCAATCAGGCGAAGAAGTCCTTGGCGCGCGTCAGCGCCGCAACCAGGGCGTCGACCTCCGCCTTGGTATTGTACATGGCGAACGACGCCCGGCAGGTCGCCGTCACGCCGAGCCGCTCCATCAACGGCTGCGCGCAGTGGTGTCCCGCCCGGATCGCGATCCCGGACCGGTCGATGATGGTCGACACGTCGTGCGGATGCAGCCCGTCGATCGAGAACGCGTGGATGGCACCCTTGCCCTTGGCGGTACCGTAGAGGGTGAGCCCTGGCACCTCCTGCAGCCGCTCGAACGCATAGGCGCCGATCTCGGCCTCGTAGGTCGCGATCCGGTCGCGCCCCACTTGCATCATGTAGGAAAGCGCAGC
>JAFKKW010000390.1 GCA_017304275.1 Hyphomicrobiales bacterium
ATCTTCGGGCGCACCGAGGAGCTGATCGGCGCCCTGTTCAAGGAGTGGGAGATCAAGTTCTGAGACGCCCCCCGGCCCTCACGCGCTCCGCCGGCGCAAGGTCGGGCCGCGATCTCTGCCCATTGCAAGAGGTGACGAGACGCGAGCCGCAGGCCTCACCTCTCCCCGATGGGGAGAGGTCGGACGCGATGGAAATCGCCGCTAGAACGCTTTCGCGTCGGCGGCGACAAGCTCGCCGTTGAGCGCTTGCGCGATCAGCGCCCGCGTCTCGGGAATGCCGTAGAGCGCGATGAACGAGCCGAAGCGCGGGCCTTTGCTCTCGCCGAGCAGGATCTCGTAGATGCTGTTGAACCATGCATTCGAGACGCCCGGTTTTTCCGGCGTCGCACCCTTGGCAGCGAGATCCTGGTAGCGCGGCACAGAGCGGCCGACGTCGTAGAGGATCGTCTGCAGGGCCTCGGCACCGGCATCGTCCGGCGCCTTCGCCAGCGCATCCGACAGTGCCTCGAGCGCCGCGCGCTCCACCTCGTCTGCCGCCCGATGACGCTTCTTCGGCTTCACGAAGTCCGTGTAGTAGCGCACCGCATAGCCAGCGAGCTGATCGAGCAGGGGATGCGTTTCCGGACTGACGCCGGGAACGTGGCGGCGGATGAAGCCCCACAGCACGCTCTTGTCGTGCGCATTGGAGGCCGCCACGAGGTTGAGCAGCAGCGCGAACGTGAGCGGAGTCTCGAGCGCCGGCGGCGCGCCGCTGTGGATATGCCAGACCGCGTTATCGAGTTTCGCCTTGGCGTCCTGGCGCGGATAGGCGGCGAGCAACTGCAGATACTCGTCGACCGCGCGCGGAATGACGTCGAAATAGAGCCGCTTGGCGCTCCGCGGCTTCTGGAACATGAACAGCGCCAGGCTCTCGGGCGACGCATAGGTCAGCCAGTCGTCGATGGTGAGACCATTGCCCTTCGACTTCGAGATCTTCTCGCCGTTCTCATCGAGAAACAGCTCGTAGACGTAGTGCTCGGGCGCGACCCCGCCGAGGATCTGGCAGATCTTGTCGTAGATCGGCGCGTTGGTCTGGTGGTCCTTGCCGAACATCTCGAAGTCGACGCCGAGTGCCGCCCACCGCATGCCGAAGTCGGGCTTCCACTGCAGCTTGACGCGCCCCCCCGTCACCGGAACCGTCACGTCGCGGCCGTCCTCGTCGGCGAACGTGATCGTTCCGTCCTTTGCGTTGACCTCCTTCATCGGCACGTAGAGCACGCGCCCGCTGGTCGGCGATATGGGGAGGAACGGGCTATAGGTCGCCTGCCGCTCGGCGCCGAGCGTCGGCAGCATCACCTTCATGATGTCGTCGTAGCGCTCGACCGCGCGCAACAGCACCGCATCGAACCGGCCGGACGTGTAGTAGTCGGTCGCGCTCGCGAACTCGTAGTCGAACCCGAACGTGTCGAGGAAGCGGCGCAGCATGGCATTGTTGTGGTCGCCGAAGCTCTTGTAGTCGCCACCGAACGGGTTGGGCACGGCGGTGAGCGGCATCTGCAGGTAGGGCTCGAGCGCCGCGCGATCCGGCACGGTATCCGGAACCTTGCGCATGCCGTCCATATCGTCCGAGAAGCACAGCAGACGCGTCTTGAACGTGCCGCCCGTCAGCGCCTCGAAGGCATGACGCACCATGGTCGTGCGCGCGACCTCGCCGAAGGTTCCGATGTGTGGCAGCCCCGACGGACCATAGCCGGTCTCGAACAATACGGTGTCGTTGCCGCCTTTCCGCTTTTCGATGCGCTTGATGAGCCGGCGCGCTTCCTCGAACGGCCAGGCCTTGGCATCGCCGAGCACGGCGGTCATGGCGGGATCGAGGACGGCGGAGTGGGTCATCGGGGCGGGCTTTCGGCGCTGGAGGCGTGCATTTTACAAGCTTTGCGAGGTCACGAATTCCCTGCGCATTCAAAGTTACTTCGAAAACGAAGGGATTGCGGGCGCAAACTATGAGGCACATGAGAGCGCGTCAATCGCCGCTTCGCCGTCATCCTCGCCTTGTGCCGGAGGAACGCTGCATCCTTGGTCGCCATTATGTGCGGCGCAACCCGCGGCCTCACCTTCCGTCATTCCCGCCAAGCGCGGCGCAAGCCGCGCGCAGAGCGGGAATCCAGCGCAAAACTTCTATCGCAAAAAGAGTCTTTCGCGCCTTCGGCGACTCTTACGCTGGGTTCCGGGTCTCGCAGCGCTCCGCTCGCTTCGCCCGGAATGACGGGATGAGAGGGACGTTTGTTATGCCGTCGTCTGTGCAGGTCCCGCCGGGCGGCGCGGGCGGAACAGGCGCCGCAGCATCAGGAGCAGGATCACGCCGGCGAGCCCCAGTCCGACCACCACCAGCGGATGTTTCTCCCAGAGCAGCCAGGGAGAAATATCGCCCTCCCAGGCGGCTTTCGCATCTTCGAGAATAACCTCGGGGCTACCGCTGCCCTGGCGCAGCATCATGTCCACCGCGCGCGCCTGGTCCCGGCTGGCGAGCACGGCATTGCGCACGCGCGGCGCGGCGAGGCTCTGCATCTTGCCCGGCGTGGCGGCGACCGCCGTCAGCACGCGTTGCCGCGGCTCGGCATCGAGGCCGTCGAGATAGCGCGAGAGCGATTCAAGCTCGGTTTCGGAGAAGGCGCGCGCGAGCCGCTTCAGGTCCTCGTTCGGCAGGCCAAACAGGCGGTCGCGCTGGTCTGGCGCGAGCGTGGCGAGCCGCGTGATCGCGACGTGATCGTCGAGCGCGAGCAGCGTGTTGAGCGTCTTGCGCGTGAAACCCTGGGGCGCGGCGCGCTTGTAGATCTCGTGCTCGAGCACCTTCGGGAGCTGATCGCCGGCAAGTGCCGACCATCCGAGCGCCGCATCGACCGAGCGCGTGTCGCGCGCGATCGTCATGGCCGGCTCCGGCAGGAAGCGCACCGCCTCGTTGAGCGTCCCGTCTTTCAGGCGCTTGAGCACGCCCGCCTCCCCATCAGACGCCAGCACGAGAGCCACCACCTCGTCGAGACGGGAGAGCTGCTCGGGCTTCACCGCGTCGAGAAACGTGCGGAACTCCTGGTTTTTCTCGGCGATGTCGAGCGCCTTCTGGTGTGCAGAGCGGAAGCTGCGCCAGATGTCGACCACGCGGTCGGCGGCCTTGGCAGCGATTTCGTGCAGATGCGCGTTGATCTGCTCGCCGATGGTCTTGGCGAGCTCGTCCTTGACCAGCGCCTTCGTGGCGTCGGACTTCATCTCGTCGGCGACGATCGGCAGCACGCCGTTTCTAAGCTCCCAGATGTCCTTGGCGACCAGAACGAGGCCGACGCCGCCCGCCGCCACCGAGACCAGCCGCGCGAGGATGCTACCGGCAAGTCGCTGTCCGACGCGCGCCGCGATGTTGGCGAGCTGGCGCCGCATCAGGATCATCGCCGCGCCCGCGATGCCCTGGCCCGATTGCTGGAGCACGGCACCTGAGGAGACCGTGGCGCGACCGGCGGCAGCTTGCACGCCGAAGTCTTTCTCGACATCGCCGCCAACGACACCGGCGACCGTCGCTCCATAGCGCGCGCCGAGGAACGCGCGCAGGCATTCGAGCGCCGGGCCCACGGCGTCCTGGCTGGCGAGTTCGAGCGTGCGCCCGACGTCATTGCCGACGCCGGTCGCCAGCGACTCGATCGCCGTCTTCATGGCGTCGGATTTGTAGACCCGCTCGGCGACGGCGGACGAGATCTCTTGCGCCTTCTCGGAATTGATCAGCGACTGCGCGAGTCCGGCCCAACTCGTCTCGCTGCGCACCTCCTCGATTGCCAAATCGACGCGCTTGGCCAGCAGATCGTCCATGCCGAGCCGCCGCCATTGCACGTCGACGCTTGCGCGGTAGTCGAAGGACTTAACGCCCGCTTCGAGCGCCTTGAGAGAGAGCGCCTCGATCGAGCGCCGGAAGCCAGCCTCGTCTGCAGACTGGCAGGCTTCGTAGTCGGCGCGAGTCATCGGGGGAGCGGCGGACACGGGAGCCGCTGCGCGCGTCGTAAGGGACAGAACGAGCAGCGCCGTGATGGCGGGGCGCAGGAGGAAGGACAACGACGAACTCCGGACGGGCGCGCGAGGCGGCGTGACGACGGCGTGCCGATCACGTTCACTATACGCTGAGGCACATATGTGACCAGTGACATTTCGGACACCTTTGGTTGCAGAGAGAGAGAGCCGTCGTGCAGGCGATCAGGGCGCCCGCGGAGGCCCGCCGCCGGAAGCCTCGAGCGCCCGAAAGCCGCGGCGGGATAAATTGAAATCCGCTTTTTATTCAAGGGTGCGGCAATCTGGCCGGTGTCTGGTTAAAGCGAGAATATCCCCGCCCGATCGGACGAGAAACATAATGCGTGCACTATGTTGGAAGTTTGCAATCTGAATGCAAAGTTGTCTGATCGTCCGTTGGCGCAGCAGGGTGCGTCACACTTCTGCCGTACACGACTCCGAGTAGAGCCGTCTCCGGCGCACGATCGCGGGTTCCGGCGCCGGACTTCACGTGAGAACTCACGCGAAGGTTGTTGGTTAAGTCATCGCGATCGTGATCCTATTTACCTTGCGACCGATAGCCCCATAGGCAACCCCGGTCCAAGAGTTGCAGGTAGGGACCACGAACTGGCCCGACGGGCGGGATCACGGCTGCTCATCCGCCAGGATGCGTCGCTTCCCAGGCAAAGCGCCGTCGCACCCGGTTAGTGAAATGTTTTCGTTTGGGTGGACTAAAGGACCGGTTGGCTGTGCCAGGGGAACTGCGGTTCATTTAAGCGTCGGGCATAACGCCAATAAAAACAGCAGAGGACGGGAAAACGCGGAGCGCGATCCGGGTTTCGATTAATGGGAATGCAAACTCCAAGCTTGGCATTTTCCCTTCAATCGGCTTTATTCCGTTTTGAGCAGTAACAGCGAGTTTACCTAACCGCATGAGCAAGCAAGAAAAAATCAACGCCTATCGCGGCAGCCTGGTCATTCCCGGCGGTAAGATCGGCGTGCTCCTCGTTCATAGCCTCGGCGGCAATCCTGTCGAACTGCGATTCGTCGCCCAAGGGCTGGCGCGTCAGGGCTGCACGGTTTACTGCCCGCTCATTCCTGGTCTCGGGGGCGGCACCGATACGTCGGGTCTCTCGTCCTGGCAGGATTGGTACGCGGCGCTCGAGACGGCGCACGACGAGCTCAAGGCACAGTGCGACGTCGTCATCGTCGGTGGCATCTCGGCAGGCTCCATGCTTGCGCTGAGGCTCGCACGCGAGCGCGCAAGCGAGGTCGATGGCCTCCTGCTGTTCGCGCCGACCATCTGGCCCAACGGCTGGGCCATTCCGCTGCATTTCAATTTGTTCGCACTCGTCCACCACAAGTGGATTGCCGCGCTGCTGCGTCTGCGCCAGCGCGCGCCTTACGGCATCAAGGACGCGCGCATCCGCAATTTCGTCATCGACAGCTTCAAGAGCGAGGGGCGCCCCCTCGAGGATCTGTTCGGACGCGGCGGCGGTCTCGTGTGGGAGTTCAAGTCGCTGGCACGCGACGTCAAGCGCCGGCTCGGCGAGATCACGCAGCACGCGGCGATCTTCCATCCGCGCGAGGACGACCAGAGCGACATTTCGAATGCGTTCCGTCTGCAGCGCGAGCTCGGCGGCGTCGTCGAGATGACCGTGCTCGATGACAGCTATCACATGGTGACGCTCGATCGTCAGCGTTCGGTCGTCGTCGAGCGCACGGTGGAGTTCGTGCAGCGCCTCACCCAGAAGATCGAGGAGAAGGCGGCCGTCGCCCGTCTCGTCAAGGGCAAGGGCATCGCGGAATAGTCGAGAGCCGCAAAATCAGCTCTTTTCATTGAAAAAGGCCGGGTCCTCGACCCGGCCTTTTTGTTTCGAACGCTGCGACAGAACGATGATCCGGTGATCGATCAGGCCGGCGGAGGGGCGCCTTCGCAACGGGGCAGATCATCCGGCGCGCGCGTCCAGATGAACGACTTGCCGAGCATCTTCACGCCGAGATAGCCGGTCACCTTGAGCTTGTCGGTTGCCGCGAGCTGCAGCGCCACGCTGTAGGTCTTGCCGGTCTTGGGATCGTAGATCTTGCCGTCGTCGAACGTGCCGTCGGACTGGAGCGCGAGACCCCACACCATCGGCAGGCCGCAGATCGGACGCCCCTGGTTGCTGGCGTCCGGGTTGTAGCGGTCGTGCTTGGGAACCCCCTCGGCATTGAGCGGTTCTTTGAGCCACACGATGCGCCCGCAAAGACGGTTGGCGTTTTCCTGGCAGATGTAGATTTCGACCGCGCCCTGTCCACTGTCGTCGTACCAGAGGCCGAGCTCGGGCCGGGCAGCGCTACTTTCGGAGGAAAGGGCAACGAGGCCGATGAGAAGAGCCGGAACCAGCCGTACGGTGCCGGCCATTATGGTGAAAACGCTCTCGATCATGAGAAACCTGATGGCTATGAGACTGCGTCCGATTGCGCCTGCGCTGAACGGTGTCCCTTCGTCGCAGGAGGCTTAATCAGCAATGAAAAAAGGCGAAAACACGAAAGTCGCCCCCTTATCTTCCAAGAGCCTAGGCATATCAAGGGGCCGGCAAAGGGATTACCATCTTTCTGCCCTAGCGCTTTGATTTGAGCACATTGACGCTACAAGGGTAGTGTGCGCGCCGGACAAAACTTATATACCGGCCCGCAGGCGCAATACGTTACAATGTCAGCACCCCGCGGGCACGAAATCGAGCAGACTTATTCTTCGCTCGATTTGCAAATCCGGTTTGAGCCTCGACGGGCGCTTAACCCTTAATTCGTTCGGTTCCTGAGTAGAAGATGGTCCTTACTCTCGCGTTCCGTAATCTCTTCCATGATCGCATCCGGCTCGCCGTGACGCTGGTCGGGATTCTGTTCTCGATCGTTCTGGTCGCGATCCAGCTCGGCATGTATCTCGGCTCGAGCCGCATGATCACCTCCATGATCGAGCGCTCGAACAGCGACCTGTGGATCATGACCTACGGCGCCAAGAGCTTCGAGGAAGGCGGCATTCTGCTGACCACGCGCGAGCGTCATCAGGCGCTCGCCACACCGGGCGTCAAAGCCGTGATCCCGCTCGTTGTCGCCTTCGCCGAATGGCGCAAGCCGGAAGGCGGCTCGACCCGCGTGGTTCTGGTCGGCACCGACGCCGAGGACGGCGCGCTCGAGCCGTGGTCGCTGGTCGAAGGCACGTGGCAGGACATCAAGTCGCCCGATGCCATCTCGGCCGACGACACCTATTTCCGCGAGCTTGGCATCAACGGCATCGGCGATACCGCGCAGATCGCCATGGGACGCGTCAAGGTCAAGGCGCTGACGCACCGCATCCGCTCGTTCACGCAGTCGCCGTACGTCTTCACGACGCTGTCGCGCGCCCGCAGCCTGCTCGGCGCCGAAAGCGACAAGGCGACGTATTACCTCGTCCAGCTCGAGCCCGGCGCCAACCTGGAAACGGTCCGCCGCGAGCTTCTGAACCGGCTCGACGGCGCCGAGGTGCTGACCAAGAGCGAGTTCGAGGATCGCAGCCTGCGTCAGTGGCTGTTCCGCACCGGCGCCGGACTGGCGCTCATCGGCGGCGCGCTGCTCGGCATTCTGGTCGGCACCGTCATCGTCGCTCAGACCCTCTATTCGAGCACCAAGGACCACTTGAACGAGTTCGCGACCCTGCGCGCGCTGGGCTCCTCGTCGGGCTATATCTACAAGGTCATTCTCGCCCAGGCCGGTCTCTCGGCCGTTATCGGTTACGTGCTCGGCATTTTGATCTCGCTCGGCATCCTCTACATAAGCCGCAACACGCCACTGCCCCTGGTCATGACGCCGGGGCTCGCGATCGCCCTGCTCGGACTGACGCTCTTCATGTCGGCGGTCTCTGCGATCTCGGCGATCATCAAGGTCACGCGCATTGATCCAGCGACGGTGTTCAACAGATGACGCAACCTGTCCTCGAAGCCGTGAATGTCGTGAAGGAGCTCGGCAAGGGCGCCGCCAAGGTCGTCGCCCTGAAGGGCGTGAACCTGTCGCTCGTCAAGGGTGAGCTGACGCTGCTCATGGGCCCGTCCGGCAGTGGCAAGACCACGCTCCTGTCGATCCTCGGCTGCATCCTGACGCCGACCTCCGGCACGGTGCGCGTCGAGGGCGAAGAGGTCGCCGGCAAGAGCGCCGAGGAGCTGGCCGAGCTGCGTCGCCGGCACATCGGCTTCATCTTTCAGTCCTACAACCTGTTTCCCACGCTTTCGGCGCTGGAGAACGTGCGCATCGCGCTCGACGTGATCGGCCGCAAGGGCTACCAGGCCGCACAGCGCGCGGAGGAATGCCTGCGCGACGTCGGCCTCGGCAACCGGCTGAAGAATTATCCTTCGAACCTGTCGGGCGGAGAGCAGCAGCGTGTCGCCGTGGCGCGCGCCATTGCGGCGTCGCCCTCGGTGGTGCTGGCCGACGAGCGGACGGCGGCGCGCGATAGCGAGAACGGCCACGCGGTCATGGCGCTCTTGGCGCGCATCGCCAAGGAGCAGCACCGCAGCGGTCGGCGAGGAGCGGAGGCCGCAGGGCCTCGACGCACCTGAGATCGCCGATCTGACAAAGAGGCGGAAAGCGAATGGCTAAACTCGATCCTACAGTCACGGCCGTGGCGGCCGCTGCCATCGCGGCGATCGTGACCAGCGTGACGTTGAATCAGATTGCGCCGAGGCTCGGCGGAGAGGCCCAGGCCGACAGCGCTCACGCCGCCGACGCCCTGATGACGCGCCCCGTCTGGGCCGCGTCCGCGACTGGCCGCGTGGAGCCGAAGGACGGCGAGGTTCGCATTTCGTCGGAGGTGCCGGGTCGCATCGTCGGCGTCAACGTCGCGACCAACGATCAGGTAGCGGCAGGTGATCCGCTGGTCCTTCTGGAAGCCGACGATCTGCAGCCCAAGCTCGATGCGGCCCGCTCCGAGGCCGAGGTGCGCCTGCTCGAGCGCGACGAGGAGCCGGCCACCGGCCTCGCCCAGGAGCGCCGCGTGGCGGAGGATGCGTTGAACACGTCCGAGCGCGCGCGCTTCGACGCCCAGCGGGCGTTTGATGACGCCTTCCGCCAATCGAAATCCGACGGCGGCAACGCCGATGCGGTGAAGGCCGCGCGTGACAAGCTGGCCGCCGCCGAGAAGAAGGCAGCCGACGACCGGACCGCGTTGGACGCCGTGCTGGCCAAGCCGGGCCTTCCGCTCCCGACGCGCCTCGAATCCGCGTTGTGGGTCGCGCGCACGGACGTCACCCAGGTGGAGAACGCCATCGAGAAGACGCGCGTGCGTGCGCCCGCCAACGGCTCCATCCTCAACGTCTGGGCACGCGTCGGTGAAATGGCACAGCCCTCGCCCGATGCCGCTCTGCTGTTGTTTGGCGACCTGTCGGCTCTGCGCGTGCGCGCCGAGGTCGAGGAGCGCGACGTGACCAAGATACGCGTCGGCCAGCGTGTCGTCGTGCGCGCCGATGCGTTCCCGGACAAGGATTTCGAAGGGGTCGTGACCCAGGTGGCGCCGGCGCTCGGCACGCCGCGCATCACGTCACGCGGCCCGCGCCGCCCGAACGACGTTGAGGTGCTCGAGGTGCTTGCCGCGCTCGACGGCAACACGCCGCTGCTGACCGGCATGCGCGTCGACGTGTTCTTCCGCCACGACTCCTCCGCATCCGCCGCCCCGACGCGCTAAGTTGGTTTCGCCGGCGCGATCGGCGTCGACTTACCCGCTCCTCCATGGCCGCCGTCATCGCGAAGCGATGCTACACATCGAACGGTGGCCATCCAGGGGCCGCTTGTTCGACGTTGGCATGTTGGCCCTGGATGGCCGGGTGACGCCCGGCCATGGTGTGATTAGAGCTGCACCGTCATTCCGCCCTGAAGCAAGGCGGCGCGCACATCACGAAGACCAAGCATCGAGCCGAGCAGTCGAGCCCGCTCCTCCCACACCATGGCCGCCCTTGAGGCGGCCATCCAGGGGCCGCTTGTTCGACGTTGGCACGTTGGTCCTGGATGACCGGGTGACGCCCGGCCATTGAGTATTGGAATATTACTCCGCCTTCGAGCGGGCCGCGCCGACCACGCGGGCGATGAGCCAGATGGGGATCACGACCAGCGCGCCGAGCAGCATGTACTCGAACAACCATTCGATGGCCCCGAAGCCGAGATCGTAGAGGTTGCGCAACAGCTCGTTGATGCGCTGGAAGAAGTTGCGCAGATCGATGCCGAGCGCTTTCATCACGATCCCGACCACGATCGAGATCAGCGCCAGGCGGAGGATCACCCCGAGCGGGTTTCCGCCGAAAATCGTGTTACGGTCCATGCACAGGTCCCTGAACGAGCACGTTGCCTTCCGATCTGGAGGCTCTTGGATCGAGTTGAAACATCACAGTCTTGATTTTACGTATCTGTACTCCGGCCGTCCTTGCGCAGCATGGCTACGCCATGACGCGGAATGACGGTGGTCTCTGACGTGCGATCAGCCTACTCCCAACGTCATCCCGGCGAAGGCCGGGGCCCAGATACGTCGAGGATCCCAACCGCGACGTTTCCAAGTCAGTCGGCAAGACTCTAGAGTGCTTCCGGAAAAGTGGGAACCGGTTTTCCGATAAGAAGCACGGTCAAACAAAGACCTAGAGCCGTTCCCCGATTCCAACAAAACCGGAACGGCTAGGAACGACTCTAAGTGATCGCAGGCAGCGAAGGAAGCCTCGCGTGAGTGGCGTATCCGAGAAGGCGGCGAGAGGGTCCGCGCCCAGGAAGCGAGCCGCGCCGCCCGACAGCACGGCGGTCGCACTTCCGGCGCCGTTCGCCGCGTGGTTCCGCCGCCGCGGATGGCAGCCCCGCGCCCATCAGCTCGCGCTCGTCGAGAAATCCCGTGCCGGCCGCTCGACGCTGCTGATCGCACCCACCGGCGCCGGCAAGACGCTGGCCGGCTTCCTGCCGAGCCTGATCGCCCTCACCGAAGCGCCGAAACCCAAACAGGGCGCCGGCCTGCGCACGCTCTACATCTCGCCCTTGAAGGCATTGGCCGAGGACATCTCCCGCAGTCTCGTCGCGCCCATATCCGAGATGGGTCTCAGGATCTCGGTCGAGACGCGCACCGGCGACACCTCGGTCGCGCGCCGCGCCCGCCAGCGCGTGAAGCCGCCTGAGATCCTGCTCACGACGCCCGAGCAGGTCGCGCTGATGCTGTCGGGCGCGGACGCGGGCTACGTGTTCGCCGATCTCGACACGATCATCCTCGACGAGCTGCACGCGCTCGCGCCGTCGAAGCGCGGCGATCTGCTCTCGCTCGGCCTGGCGCGCCTCAACACCATCGCGCCGAGCCGACCGTCGCGCGACCGTCCGAGCTCATGAGCCACCTCGTCCCGCAGCACGATCCCGACCGCATGCGTGCGCTCGCCGATCTCGTCATCGCGCCCGGCGGCGCCGAGCCCGAGATCGACATCCTGGAGATCGAGCAGCCGGTGCCGTGGAGCGGCCATTCAGCCCGCTACGCCATGCACGAGATCTACCGCGCGATCGCCGCGCACAAGACGACGCTCGTCTTCGTCAACACGCGCATGCAGGCGGAGATGGTGTTCCAGGAGCTGTGGCGCATCAACGAGCAGGCCCTTCCCATTGCGCTTCACCACGGCTCGCTCGACAAGGCACGCCGCTTGAAGGTCGAAGCCGCCATGGCGCAGGGCAAGCTGCGCGCCGTGGTTGCCACCTCTACGCTCGACCTCGGCATCGACTGGGGCGACGTCGACCTCGTCGTCAACGTCGGCGCGCCGAAAGGCTCCTCGCGCCTCGCACAGCGCATCGGCCGCGCCAACCACCGGCTTGACGAGCCGTCCGCCGCGCTGCTGGTGCCCGCCAACCGCTTCGAGGTGCTCGAATGCCGCGCCGCGCTGGAGGCCGCCAAGGCCCGCGAGCAGGACGCCGTCATCTCGCGCTCCGGCGCGCTCGACGTGCTTGCCCAACACGTGCTCGGCATGGCCTGCAGCGGTCCCTTCAAGCCGGACGACTTGTTCGGGGAGGTGCGCACCGCCGCGCCCTACGCCGGTCTGACGCGTGCTCGCTTCGACCGCGTCGTCGACTTCGTCGCCACCGGCGGCTACGCGCTCAAATCCTACGAGCGCTTCGCCCGCCTGCGCCGGACGGAGGATGGACGCCTGCGCCTCGCGCACCCGAGCCTGATCCGCCAATACCGCATGAATGCCGGCACCATCGTCGAGGCGCCGATGATCAAGATCCGCCTCGTCGGCCAGCGCCGCGGCCGCAGCCTCAAAAAGACAGGAACCGCGAAGCCCTTGATTGGCGGACGCGTACTGGGCGAGGTCGAGGAGTACTTCGTCGAGCAGCTCGCGCCCGGCAACACGTTCGTGTTCGCAGGCGAGATTCTGCGCTTCGAGGGCATGGCGGAAACCGAAGCGTATGTCACGCGCGCACCGGGCGCCGATGCCATGATCCCGAGCTATGCCGGCGGCAAGTTCCCGCTCTCGACGCATCTCGCAAAGCGCGTGCGCGCCATGCTGGCCGATCGCCGGCGCTGGACGGACCTGCCGACGCCCGTCGCTGAGTGGTTGGGGTTCCAGAGCGATTACTCCCAGCTCCCTGGCGTCGACGACGTGCTGGTCGAGACCTTCCCGCGCAGCTCGCGTCACTTCATGGTCGCCTACCCGTTCGAGGGCCGCCTTGCCCACCAGACGCTCGGCATGCTGCTGACGCGCCGCCTCGAGCGCGAGGGCGCCCAGCCGCTCGGCTTCGTCGCCAACGATTATGGCCTCGCCGTGTGGGGGCTGGGCGATCTCTCGGCGCGCATCGCCAACGGCAGCCTGAGCCTCGCCCGCCTGTTCGACGAGGACATGCTGGGGGACGACCTGGAAACCTGGCTCGCGGAATCGAGCCTCATGCGCCGCACCTTCCGCACCGTGGCCGTGATCTCGGGTCTGATCGAGCGCAAGCACCCCGGCCGCGAAAAGAGTGGCCGCCAGGTCACGATG
>JAFKKW010000391.1 GCA_017304275.1 Hyphomicrobiales bacterium
CGACGAGCCTGTCGGTCTCCGACGATCAGGTCGCACGCTTCAAGGCATCGGGCTGGAACACGATCCGCGTCGACGGTCACGACGCCAAAGCCGTCGCCGCCGCCATCGCCAAGGCACGCGCGGATGGCTCCGCGCCCTGGCTCATCGCCTGCAAGACCGTGATCGGCTACGGCGCGCCGACCAAGGCCGGCAAATCGTCGGCGCACGGAGAGCCGCTCGGCACCGACGAGGCCAAGGGCGCGCGCGAAAAGCTCGGCTGGAGCGCTGCGCCGTTCGAGGTCCCGCAGCCGATCCTCGACGCCTGGCGCGCGCTGGGCGCTAGGGGCGCGGCCGAGAACGCCGCCTGGAAGAAGCGCCTCGCGGCCGCACCGGCCGCGGCGAAAGCCGCCTTCGAGACGCCCGTTGCGGCCTCGCGCACGAAAGCCGTCGCCGATGCCATCGCCGCCGCCAAGGCGCAGTTCGCAGCCGACAGCGCCAAGCGCGCCACGCGAGTCTGGTCGCAGCTCGCCCTCGAGCATCTCGTGCCGGCCGCGCCGGAGCTGCTCGGCGGCTCGGCCGATCTCACGCCCTCCAACGGCACGCGCACCAAGCACCACAAAGACGTCGAGCCCGGCAACTTCGCCGGCGACTACATCCGCTATGGGGTGCGTGAGCACGGCATGGCCGCGGCCATGAACGGCCTCGCGCTGCACGGCGGCTTCATCCCTTACGGCGCCACCTTCCTCGTTTTCACCGACTACTGCCGCCCCTCGATCCGTCTCTCGGCGCTGATGCACCAGCGCGTGATCTACGTCATGACGCACGACAGCATCGGCCTCGGCGAGGACGGCCCGACGCATCAGCCGATCGAGCATCTGGCGGCGCTCCGCGCCATCCCGAACCTGCTCGTGCTGCGTCCGGCCGATGCGCTGGAAACCGCGGAGGCGTGGGAAATCGCACTCTCGAATCCGACGCGCCCGACGGTCCTCGCGCTCTCGCGCCAGGCCGTGCCGACGGTGCTGCGTACGGGCCCCGCATCCGAGAACGCGTCCCTCAAGGGCGGTTATGTCGCGAGCGGGGGCGAGAAGCCGCGCGACGTGACCTTGATCGCCACCGGCTCCGAGGTCGGCCTCGCAGCCGAAGCGGCCGCCGCACTCGCGAAGGACGGCCTCCACGCCGCCGTCGTCTCGCTGCCGTCGTTCGAGCTGTTCCGTGCCCAGCCGCAGGCCTACCGCGACGAGGTGCTGGGTGAAGCGCCGCGCATCGCCGTCGAAGCAGGCGTGGCACAGCCCTGGTACGAATGGCTGCGGCCCGGCGACAAGTTCATCGGCCTTTCGGATTTCGGCGTCTCGGCGCCGGGCCCGAAGGTGTTCGAGCACTTCGGCCTCACGTCCGCAAAAGTCGCCGACGCCGCCCGCGCCGCCGTGAAAAAAGCTTGAGGCTTCGCGTATGGAACCTGGGCGCCATACCGCTGCGTGTCTGGACCCCGACCTTCGTCGGGGTGACGTTGGCATGTGGTCGGGGCAGGCCGCCCCAACAATTCCGTCATCCCGGCGCAGCCCGGGATCCAGACACGTTTGCTCATAGGCACGCGCTCAACTTCACGCGGACACCATGAACCTCGACAAGCTGAAAACCACCGACGGCCTTGACCTCAAAGGCAAGCGTGTGCTCGTGCGCGCCGATCTCAACGTGCCGGCGAAAAACGGCGTCGTGACCGACGCCACCCGCCTCGAGCGCGTCGTGCCGGGCCTCAAGGATCTCGCCGCCCGCGGCGCGCGCGTCATCGTGCTCTCGCACTTCGGCCGCCCCAAGGACGGGCCGGACAAGGAGAACTCGCTCGCTCCCGTCGCCGCCGCGCTCGGCAAGCTCGCCGGCGTCCCCGTCTCGCTTGCGCCCGACTGCGTCGGCGAGGCCGCAACCGGTGCCGTCTCCGCACTCTCCGACGGCGGCATCATCGTGCTCGAGAACACGCGCTTCCATAAGGGCGAGGAGAAGAACGATCCGGAGTTCGCGAAGGCCGTCGCCGCGCTCGGCGACCTCTTCGTCAACGACGCCTTCTCGGCCGCGCACCGCGCCCACGCCACGACGGAGGGGCTCGCGCGCCTTCTTCCCGCTTACGCCGGCCCGCTGATGATGGAGGAGATCAACGCGCTGCGCACGGCGCTCGAGCAACCCAAGCGTCCGGTCGCGGCCATCGTCGGCGGCGCCAAGGTCTCGACCAAGATTCCCGTCCTGAAGAACCTCTCCGCCAAGGTCGACAAGCTGATCATCGGCGGCGGCATGGCCAACACGTTCCTGCTCGCGGGCGGCGTCGAGATCGGCAAGTCGCTGGCCGAGCCGGACCTGCTCGACACGGCGCGCGAGATCATGCACGCCGCCAAGTCGCGGAGCTGCGAGATCGTGCTGCCGCAGGACGTGGTGGTGGCCGAGCGCTTCGAGGCCGGCGCGCCCGCGCACACCGTGCTGACCATGGACGTCAAACCTGGGGAGATGATCCTCGACGTCGGCCCGAAGACCGTCGCCCACTATGTCGACGTGCTCTCCCGCTGCGAGACGCTGCTCTGGAACGGCCCGCTCGGCGCCTTCGAGATCGCGCCGTTCGGGGAGGGAACATTCGCGCTTGCCCGCGCCGCAGCCGAACGCACCAGGGCAGGCACGCTCGTATCCGTCGCCGGCGGGGGCGATACGGTCGCCGCGCTCAACGCAGCCGGCGTGACGGACGACTTCACCTACGTCTCGAGTGCCGGCGGCGCGTTCCTCGAATGGCTCGAGGGCAGGGAGCTGCCCGGCGTCGCGGCCCTGGCGCGGTGAGGGAGATGGCGCACACGGCCTCGTCCCTTCACTCGGAAGCGATACATCAACGCAGCGCAGGGTTCCGCCGTGACTCTGGCGTCCGCCCTCTCCGCATCCGGGAGTGGTCGAGATTGCGCGCTTCGCCGTCGCATGTGTGGACGCTGACGTGGATCCCGAGCTACGTCGGGATGACGTTTGTTGTGGGGACGGCGCTTGCCTCCTCTCACCGTCATCCCGGCGGTCATGGCGGAGCCATGCTCCGCATGGATGGCCGCGACCCACGCAAGTCTCCGCTTGCGCAACGCCGAAAGCTCGCAACGCCGATTTCCATGACGCACGTCGCACGAAAGGCGCGCTCCCATGCTCGCTGAAGCCCATCTCTATCTCGGCGTCGCCTTGGCGGGGCTCGTGAGCTTCCTCTCGCCCTGCGTGTTGCCGCTGGTGCCGCCGTACCTCGGCTACCTCGGCGGTACGACGTTCGAGGAGATGTCGCACGAGAAGGGCCTCGAGCGCACCGTCTGGCGTCGCGTCGTGCTGGCCTCGATCTTCTTCGTGCTGGGCTTCACCACCGTCTTCATCGCGCTCGGCGCCAGCGCGTCGCTGGTCGGCCAGTTCATCCAGACCTGGCGTGCCGAGCTCTCCATCGCCGCCGGCATCGTCATCATTCTGTTCGGGCTGCACTTCCTCGGTGTGCTGCACATCCCGTTCCTGGTCGCCGATACGCGCTACCATCATGCCAATGAGGGCGCGAGCTTCGCCGGCGCCTATCTGATGGGCCTCGCCTTCGCCTTCGGCTGGACGCCCTGCATCGGACCCATCCTCTCGACGGTGCTGGCGCTCGCCGCCAACGAGGCGAGCCTCGGCGCCGGTGTGCGCCTGCTCGCGGTCTATTCGCTGGGGCTCGGCATCCCGTTCATTCTCGCCGCCGTCGCCATCCGCCCGTTTCTCGCCTTCATGCAGCGCTTCCGCCGTCACCTCGGCACGATGGAGAAGATCATGGGCGTGCTGCTGGTGCTGACCGGCATCGCCTTCCTCAACGTCTTCGACTGGTTCTCGATCCAGTCGATCGGGCAATGGCTAATCGAGACCTTCCCCGGCCTGGCGCGGATCGAGGAGCTGATGACGCCCGAGAAGCTGCAGCAGGACCTGCGCAACCTCACGCCCGGAGGCTGAGATGTCCGGCGGCGACGAAACGCCCATCGCGCTGACGATCGCCGGCTCCGACAGCTCGGGTGGCGCCGGTATCCAGGCCGACCTCAAGACGTTCACCGCGCTCGGCGTCTACGGCGCCTCGGTCCTCACCGCCATCACAGCGCAGAACACCCAGGGCGTGCAGGCGGTGCTGGCGTTGCCGCCGGAGATAATCGCGGTGCAGATGACGTCGATCGCGTCAGACCTGCGCGTCGGCGCCATCAAGACCGGCATGCTCGCCGATCGCGCCACCGTCGAGACCGTCGCCGCTGGCCTGATCGCCTTCGAAGGCGTGCCGCTGGTGGTCGATCCGGTGATGGTGGCGACCAGCGGCGACGTGCTGCTCGCCCCGGACGCCATCGACGCCGTACGCACGCGCCTCTTTCCGCGCGCAACCGTCGTCACGCCCAACCTGCGCGAAGCGGCCGAGTTGCTCGGCGAGGCCGTGGCGACCTCCGAGGACGAGATGGAATCGCAGGGCCGCCGCCTGCTCGCGCTCGGTCCCAGGGCGGTGCTGATGAAGGGCGGACACGGCACCGATCCGGCGGCAACCGATATTCTGGTGCTCCAGTCCGGCTCGCTCAGATTCACGGCGCCGCGGATCGACACGCGCCACACCCACGGCACGGGATGCACGCTGGCAGCCGCCATCGCCGCCAAGCTGGCGGAGCGCGAAACGCTGCCGATCAGCGTCCAGGCCGCCAAGGATTTCGTGTGGGAAGCCATCGCGGCGGGACGCACGCTCGGCGTCGGCAAGGGCAACGGACCGGTGGATCATTTGCACACCATCCGCCGCGCCTAGCGCGCCACGCAGGAGTCCCTCGGAAAAGTCACGATCTGACAGCGTGTTAACCACAGCACATCATGTGGCAGCATTGCATCGCCGGGCTGCCAATGCGCACGGACTATCTTGTCACCACGACACGCTTCTGCAACTCTCCCCCTCGCGCAGCGCCGACGTCGGGGGGCGATCGAGCAGCGCGCAACTTGACTACTCTTGGGGGGAGCCGACCGGCGATCAGGGACGCCGATCAGCTCGGCAAAAACCGGTCCGGATCAATCCGGGCCGGTTTTTTCTTTGCCTCCGCTTCCGCTCGCGCAGACATCTAACGTCTGCTAAACGCCGGCAGCAACCGGGCGCGAGCGCCGGAGCGGGAGCGGGCACGCAGCACCATGGGGAGCGGGAAGGATCGTGGAGGGGAGCGCGAGCGCGTCGCGCTGACTGCGCGCACCTCCTACAGCCTCAGGCTGGCCGCGTTCTACGGCGCGCTGTTCACCATCTACGGCGTGCATCTGCCCTACCTGCCAGTCTGGCTCGACATGCGCGGGCTCTCGGCTGAGCAGATCGCGGCCATCGCAGCAGCGCCCTACTTTCTGCGCTTCTTCATCACGCCCACCGTCGCCATGTGGGCGGACGTCACCGGCCGGCACAGAGCCCTGATCAACGGTCTCGCCTGGCTCGCGCTGCTGCTCGCCGTGCTGTTGGCGCAGATGCAGAGCTTCTGGGCCATCTTCATGCTGGCGGTCCCGTTCGCGATTACGCTCTCCACGGCCGTTCCCCTGACCGAGACCATCGCCGTCGCCGGGGTGCGCGCCCATGGGCTGGACTACGGCCGCATGCGCCTGTGGGGATCGATCACGTTCGTCGCCGCGGGCTTCGTCGGCGGCTGGCTGATTGATCACGTCGGCGCCGGCGCCGTCATCGGCTGCATCCTGGCCGGAACGGTCGCGACCGTGGGCTGCGCCTGGCTGTTGCCCGAGCGGATCGACGCGAAAGCCGGGCCCCATACGCCCGAAGCCGCGCCATCGGCACGGCACGAGGAAGGGAAAAAGCGAAGCGGCATTCGGGAAGCGCGCAGGCTCGTCGCCTCGCCGGTGTTCCTCGCATTCCTCGTGGCGGCCGGTGCCGCCCAGGGCGCGCACGGCATGTTCTACACGTTCGGCGCGCTCGCCTGGCACGCGCAAGGGATCTCCAACGCCTGGGTGGGCACGCTGTGGGCGATCGCCATCGCCGGTGAGGTAGCGCTCTTTGCCTACTCCGGAAACGTCGTGCGCCGCTGGGGACCGGTCACGCTGCTGCTCGCCGCGACCGCCGCCAGCGTCGCCCGGTGGGCGCTGATGAGCCTGTCGCCGCCGCTCGCCGCCCTCATCCCGCTGCAGACCCTGCACACGCTGACCTATGGCGCATCGCATCTTGCGGCCATGCATTTCATCTCGCGCGCCGTGCCCGACGGCGCCCAGGGCACCGCCCAGGCGCTCTACGCCACCGTTGCGTCCGGCGTGCTAATGGGTGGCTCCACGCTCGTATCTGGCTGGCTCTACGCCTGGACCGGCGGGCACGCGTACCTGGCGATGTCGGCGCTGGCCGCCGTCGGCCTCGCGGCCGCCCTCGTGGTCCGCGCGCGCTGGAGCGGCGGCCTGCTGTGGAACGATCCTGAACCCCGGAAAACGAGCTGATCAGCCCCACAACTCACGGGGCGGCGGATGGAGCAGGCCATCCTCGAAGCGCACTGGAGGATCGCGGTCGCGGGCGAGCAGCAGCGGCCCGTCGAGATCGACCCAGTCCGCATCCTGCGCCACGACGAATGCCGGCGCCACCGCGAGCGACGTCGCCACCATCGATCCCACCATCACCTTGAGCCCGCTCGCCCGCGCCTTGTCTCGCATGGCAAGCGCCTCGGCCAATCCACCCGCCTTGTCGAGCTTGATGTTGACCGCGTCGTAGCGCCCCGCGAGACCCGCGATGTCGGCGCTCGTGTGCGCGCTCTCGTCGGCACAGACGGGCACCATCCGCACAAGCCCGCCGAGCATCGCATCATCCTTCGCCGGCAACGGCTGCTCGATCAGCTCGAACCCGAGAGCGGCGGCGGTCGCGAGGAATGGCGCCACCATCTCCGCGCTCCACGCCTCGTTGGCGTCGGCGACGAGACGCGCATCGGGCCGGGCCTGGCGCACGGCGGCCATCCGCTCGATGTCGCCCGCACCCCCGAGCTTCAGCTTGAGCAGCCTGTGGTCACGCGCGGCACCGGCGGCGCGAGCCATGGCCTCCGCCGTATCGAGGCTGAGCGTGAAGCATGTTTCGACCCCGACAGGGGAGCTGCAACCCAAGCGCTCGTAAACGGAAACCCCGCTGCGTTTGGCGTCGAGATCCCATAGCGCGCAGTCCAGCGCATTGCGCGCCGCGCCTGCCGGCAAGGCGGTCTCGACAAGGGAACGGTTTGCGAGCGGCAACGAACGATGTCCCACATCCTCGATCGCCGCCGCGACGCTTTCGGGCGTCTCGCCATAGCGCGCATAGGGCGTGCACTCGCCGCGGCCTACAGCATGTTCGTCCGTAAGCGTGGCCACAACCACCACCGCGTCCGTCTTCGCGCCACGCGAGATCACGAACGGCACTTTGAGTGGAAACCGCTCGATCGAAACGGAAAGGCTGATGGACATCGAATGTTTCGCGTGCGTCGCAACGGTTGGAGCGCTTCCGCAACCAGGCGTGACGAAAGCGGAAGGATCTAGGTAATGCGACCGCTCACGTGCGCCAGGAACAGGTAGACGCGGCCCATGTCGGACAGCAGATGCGCGTTCACCGCCCGCCCCGACGGGTCACGCTGCTCCGCGTCGCGGCGGATGTTCTCGAAGTCGATCAGATAGTGATTGATCGTCCGCTGCAGGTCGGCATCGCTGCGATAGCGCATGCTGAGATCGTCGAAGATCGCGCGCCCTTCGGGACTGTAGATGCTGCGCACCATGACGCCCCGCTGGCCCGACGCGACGCGCTGCCAGAGCGCGGCCGTCGTTGCGGGATCGAGCGCGCGGGCGATGGCGTCGATCTGGTTGTGGAAGTTCATGGGCGGCGCAGGGGAGGGGGGCGCCTGATGCTGATGATGTCCGCCGCCGCCGTGACCTTCGTCATCGCGTGACGCGCGCGCCAGTAGATCTCCGAGCGACCAGCCCTCCCGGTTGTCGCCGCCCGGTCCGGCCGCAGGGCCGGGGCGCGGAAGCGCGGCAGGCTGCTGATAGGCCGGCGGGCTCCGATAGCCGCGCGTTTCCGCTACGTAGGAGCTCGTCAGCGAACCCTGGCCGGCGCTGGGCCCCGAGGGCGCGTAGGGATTGCCGCCCTGCGGCGCCGAGACGTCGCGCCCCATGATCGAGCGCGTCGTGAGGTTCGAAAGCTGCTCGATGGCGCGGAGCTGGTCGTGCAGCGCCCGGCGCATCGCTTCCGCGTTCTCGCGCGTCGCGATGGGCAGGCGGTCCATCTGCTCCTTGAGGCGTGCCTGCTCGGCGGCGATGTCCGCGGCGGCAAGGCTCGCGCGTTGGCGCACCTCGTCCGAGGTCTGGTCGAACCGGCTCGTCAGCGTCGAGAGCTGCTCGTTGACGACGTTCGAGATCGACGAGAAGCGGTTGCGTAATTCGTCGAGCGTGCGGTCGCCTTCGGCGCCCGCCTCGAGGCGGAACCGCTCGAGATCTGCCAGGGCCGAACGCTGCGCGGCCTCCG
>JAFKKW010000392.1 GCA_017304275.1 Hyphomicrobiales bacterium
CTACGACGGAACGTTCTACTATTCGGTCGCCTCGACCGGGGTCTATTGCCGCCCGTCCTGCGCCGCCCGCCTGGCCAGGCGCGAGAACGTCCGCTTCCACGCCACCTGCGCCGACGCCGAGGCCGCCGGCTTCCGCCCCTGCAAGCGCTGCCGGCCGGACCAGCCGAGCCGCGAGGAGATTCACGCGGCCAAGGTCGCCGCCGCCTGTCGCCTGATCGAAACCGCCGAGGAGCCGCCCTCCCTCGACGCCCTCGCCGACGCAAGCGGGCTCAGCCGCTATCACTTCCACCGCGTCTTCAAAGCCGTGACCGGCGTCACGCCGAAGGCCTATGCCGTCGCGCATCGCAGGCAGCGGGTGCGCGAAACACTTCGAAGGAGCAGCACCGTGACCGCAGCCATCCATGAGGCCGGGTTCAACGCCACGAGCCGTTTCTATGCCGCGTCAGACGAGACGCTCGGCATGACCCCATCGGATTATCGGGCGGGCGGCGCGAGAGCCGAAATGCGCTTTGCCGTCGGACACTGCACACTTGGCGCGGTACTGGTCGCCGCCACCGCAAAAGGCATCGCCGCCATCTTCTTTGGCGAAACGCCTGACGAGGTGCTGCGCGAGCTCAAGGAGCGCTTTCCGAATGCCACGCTGATCGGCGACGATCCCGCCTTCACCGACACTGTGACCAAGGTCGTGGCGTTTGTCGAAACGCCGCGCATCGGCCTCGACCTTCCCCTCGACGCGCAGGGCACGGCATTTCAACATCGCGTCTGGGAGGCCCTGCGAACGATCCCGCCCGGAACGACCGTGAGCTATTCCGAGTTGGCCGAGCGCGTCGGCCGGCCGGCGGCCGTCCGCGCCGTCGCCTCGGCCTGCGCCGCCAACAAGATTGCCGTCGCCATCCCATGCCATCGCGTCGTCCGCAACGACGGCGCGCTGTCGGGATACCGTTGGGGTGTCGAGCGCAAGCGCGCGCTCCTCGACCGCGAGGAGAGCGAGTAGACCACGGCCGAGGTCGCCACACATGGTGACCGCCGGATCAGCGGCAATCGCTCGGCGCCGCGCGCCCTTTGAAACGCTCTCCGATCCACGCCACGGCGGCCGAGGCGCTGTCGCGCCCCGCCCACATGTGGCTGCCACCCGGCATGACATGCAGCTTGACGTGCGAACCGCCCCGGCAGAGCAGCGACATGTATCCGCGCGTGATCGCAGGTCGCACGAGATCGTCCGCCGTGCCTTGTGCGAGAAAAACCGGCGTTCCGGGCGGCAGCGCGCCGGGCGAGTTCTTTTCCATGATGCTCCGCAGCTCGGGCGTTGCGAGCGGGTCGACCTTCAGGAACGAGCGCGCCAGCGCCTTCTGATCGTCGCTCTCTTTGATGAAGTCCGCGATCGTCTCGATGCAATCGCTGGCGAGCGCTTCGAAGCGCGGAATCGCCGGCTTCTCGACGAATGTCGCCAGCGAAAAGCCGAACACCCGCGTCCATGACAGAACCGCCATGGCCGTCAGCGACCGGCCGCTCGCCGTCGCCCGATCCGCCCGGAACAGCTCCACGAGATTGGTGGCGGGCGCCGCCGCGGCAACCCCGACCAGCGTCAGCTCCGGCGCGTAGGACGACACGTCGAGGCCGGTGAACAACGCCGCGTGCCCGCCCTGCGAATGCCCCCACACGGCAAAGCGGGCCCCCGCATGCACGTCCTTGAGCTGGCGCGCCGCCCGCACCGAATCGATCACCGCGCGCGCGGCGCTCACGCCCACGAGGTAAGGGTGCGGCCCGCGCGCCCCGAGACCGACGTAGTCGGTGGCGACGACCACATAGCCATGGTCGGTGAGGTCGTCGATGCCCTGGATCGTGCCGGCAATATCGGGAATGAGGGTCGGCGCGCATTTCGAGACCACACCCGTGGTCGGGTGCGCCCAGGCCACGACGTCGCGCGGCTTGCCCGCGGGGGCAGCATCGGGAAAGATGACGGCACCCGTCACCGCCACAGGCTCGTCATTGAAGTTGGTCGAACGGTAGAGGACGCGATAGCCCTTGTACCCGGCGCGGACGCCGCCTTCGAGCGGCCAGATCCTGAAGATCGTTCCGGGCTTGGACTCCTTGAGAAGTGCCGCCGGAAGATTGGTATCGGCGCGCACGGGCCCTCCCCCTGCGGCGAGCAGGATCGAGAGCACGACGATCTTGACCTGGATCAAGGTCCGCCGCTGAATGCGGTTGCATGCGGAAGTGATAATCAAAGCTCGTCCTCCGGCGAGAAATACGCAACTCTTATACGCGGCGCGCCCTGGCCTGCCGACATCCAAGGTTCCACCGGAACGGAGGCAGTGACATGTTCAAGCACATCCTGATCGCAACCGACGGCTCGGAGCTCGCGCAAAAGGCCGTGGCTCAGGGTCTGGAGATCGCCAAGGGTCTGAGCGCGAAGGTGACCGCCATCAACGTCACCGAGCCTTGGGTGGCCGTCGCACCCGGCGAGGTGGCGATGGCCTTTCCCATCAAGGAATACGACGAGAGCGTCGCGGCCAATGCCGCCCATATCCTCGCGGTCGTCGCCGACCAGGCCAAGGCAGCGGCCGTCGATTGCACGACGTTGCACGTCAAGGACCAGTTTCCGGCCGAAGGCATCATCGAGACCGCCGAAAAGCACGGCTGCGATTTGATCGTCATGGCCTCGCACGGCCGTCGCGGACTGATGCGCTTTCTTCTCGGCAGCCAGGCCATCAAGGTGCTGACCCACAGCGCGGTCCCCGTCCTCGTCTGCCGCTAGATCGATCCGGATCGGGGCTCAGGCGACGCGTGATCCACGGCGCAAACGCGGCTTGAGGAACGGCCGGATATCCTCGGCCGGAGCTGGCCGCGAGAAATGATAGCCTTGCAGGCTGCCGCAGCCCATGCTGCGCAGCAGAGCGACATGCGCCTCGCTCTCCACACCCTCGGCCGTCGTGCAAAGCCCCAGGCTCCGGCCGAGCTGGACGATCGCTTGCACGATCGAGAGGTTGTCGGTGTTGTGCTGCATGTCCAGGACGAACGAGCGATCGATCTTCAGACGCCCGATCGGATACGCCTTTATGTGCGAAAGCGAGGCATAGCCCGTTCCGAAATCGTCGAGCGCAATTTCGACGCCCGCCTCATTGAGCTCGTTCAAGGCGTCGCCAACATGCGTCGAGCCGATGCCGAGGAACACCCGCTCGGTGACTTCGACGCAGATCTTCTCGGCCGAAACGCCGGCCCGTGCGAGCTTGCCCTTGAGACGCTCGGCGAGCGATCCGAAACTGAAGTCCGCACCCGTGACGTTGACCGCCACGCGACCGAACAGAAGTCCCTCTGCTTGCCATGCGGCGGCTTGCGCGATCGCCAGGTCCATGACCCGGTCTCCGATCGCCACGGCGACGTTGGGATCCTCGAAAATTTCCTCGAACTGGCCGGGCGCCAGAATCCCGTGCACGGGATGACGCCACCTGAGAAGCGCCTCGAACGACGGAGGCGCCGTCGCATCGGAAGGAATGATGGGCTGGAAGTAGAGCGTGAACTCGTCGTTCTGGAGGGCCTCGAGCGCATGTTCCTGCAGCTCGACCTTGCGGTCGAGCGACGCGCGCAGATCGGGTGAAAAGACGTCCGTTCGCCCGCGCCCAAAGCTTTTCGCCCGATAAAGAGCGAGGTCGGCGTTCTTGAGCAGATCGCTCTGCTCCGTCGCATCGCGCGGAAATATCGTGAGACCGATGCTCGCCGAGCACGACCGCAAGGTTCCCGCGAGGTTGACCGGCTCCGCAAGGGCCGCCTTGAGCTCCGAAAGCGTCGTGAAGATCTCGTCGTCGTTGCCATGACCGAGGATAAGCACGGCGAACTCGTCGCCTCCGAGGCGCGCGATGATGCCCGCGCCCCCGAGCACGCTTTGCAGACGGGTCGCCACGATCTTCAGCACCTCGTCCCCTGCATCGTGCCCGAGCGTATCGTTGATCTCCTTGAAGTGATCCAGATCCATCAACGCAACGCCGAGGCTGCTTCCGCTCTCTTCAGCCGCCACGATGGCATCGCGCAGGGTCTCGTTGAACAAGAGTCGGTTGGGCAGGCCCGTGAGGCTGTCGAGCTTCGCAAGACTCCAAAGCTTGTCCTGCAGCTTCTTTCGCTCTGTGATCTCCTCGGTCAGCATGATGATGCCGCCGATGCTGTCGTCCGACATGTACCAGGGCCGGACTTCCCAGCGCAGGATGTTCTCCGATCCGTCGGCGCGCTGGAAGCGCTCCTCCTCGCAGCGCTCCGTCGAGCCGGCAAGGATGCGTTGGTGCTTGGACTTCCAATGCGCCGGCATTTCGGGAAACACGTCGTAGTGGCCGAGACCGACCAGCGAGCTCTGATCGAGGTGATAATCCTGCAGCCAGCGGTCCGTATGCGCCACATACCGCATGTTCGTATCGAACATGGCGACAGCCGCCGGCGCATGCTTGATGAAAGCCTGAAGCCGCGCATGCGCCTGCTTGAGCTCCATCTCGGCATTCCGCTGCTCGGTGACGTCGACACCGATCGTCGTCATGCATTCGATCACGCCGCGCGCGTTCTTCCAGGGAATGACGATCGCCCGGATCCAGATCCGCGAACCATCCTTGGACCGATCGCAGAATTCGCCGGACCAAGTCTGTCCCGATCGCACGGTCGACCACATGCACGACAGATAGTCGTCGCTGAGGTCTCCGGAGCTGAGCCCGCCGAGCGGCTGACCGGCGAGTTCCTCGAGCGAATACCCGGTACGCCGCAGAAGGTTCTCATTCGCTTCGCAAAAACGACCGTTGGCGTCCACCTTCGAGACGAGAAAATAGTCATTCAGCATCCGCCCGTAGGACTCGGCCTGGCCGCGCCAGTAGTCTGCTTCGGACCGCTCCTCTCGCGCGTTTGCGACGCAATGCGCCGCAAGCGCGAGCAGGCAGGCGGACGCGGACGAGGTGGCGACCGCCGCATGGTCGAGCCCGGTCACCAGAGACGCAGAGAGTGTGGCAGCTGCAAGCCCCGCCAGGGCAAGCATGAGAGCGACGTCGAGCTCCAGGCCACACGCATCCATCAACGCATTGAAGCGCCCCGAGACACTGGTATGACGGCTCGTGCACATATCTTCCGCCAAAGGACGATTCGATCAAAAAGGTATCAAACCGAAACCTTATGGAGCGGGACTTAAGAAAAAACTGCACAGACGGCATTGAACATTGTTATCTAAACAGATGGATACAAGTTATTGAAATAATTTAGTTATATTAGAGCATAAAACAGCCGATCGCGCGCACCGGAAGACCGAAAACAACGTTCACTGAATAGAAAAGCTTTTGAGCCGCGTTTCGGCGTCGTCCACCATGCGACGAAGGATCTCCTGCGCAGACGGAATATCCGTAATCAGACCGACCACTTCGCCGACGAATGTGTTGCTTCCTTCGGGGTCCCCCTCCGCCCACGCCTTACGGTATTTCGCAGCCTCCTCGTCGGCGACTTTCATCAGCTCCGCCTCCCGTCCGTGCCAACGCGCGATGTACGTGTTGCGAAGCACGCGCGCCGTATAGCGCGTCGGCCAATCGAGCTTGCGCGCCAGGTCCATGACCTGCGAACGGATGGTATCGTCCCCGTTCGCCGCAAGCGCAGCAGCATGCATTTTGGGGCCGACATTCGCCTCCCGCGACGCCCACAGCCGCGACCCGACGAGCACGCCGTCCGCGCCGAGCATCAGTGCCGCCGCGAGCCCCCGCCCGTCGCCGACGCCACCCGCTGCGCAGAGCAAGGTTTGCGGCGCACGTTGCCGGATCAGATCCGCCACCTCGGGTACCAGCGTGAACGTCCCGCGTGCTTCGCCATGGCCGCCGGCCTCGCCCCCCTGCGCCACGATCACGTCGGCACCGCACTCCAGCGCGTGCGCCGCGTCGCGCCGGGTTTGCACCTGACAGATCAGAGCCGCCCCTGCGTCCTTGATCCGGGCCGCGAACGGAGCCGGATCGCCGAACGACAGCAGGATGGCTTTCGGACGTTGCGAAAGCACGAGGTCCAGCAGGTCCGGTTGGCGCGCGAGCGACCACGTAATGAACCCGCAGCCGAATGACGAGGGACTGACGAACGCCAGTTGCTCCGAGAGCCACGCCCTGTCGCCGTATCCGCCGCCGATCAGGCCGAGCCCGCCCGCTTCGGAAACGGCAGTCGCCAGTCGCCCGCCGGCCGCGAACGCCATCGGCGCCGAGATGACCGGATGCTCCAGCCCGAAACGCTCCGTCAGACGCGTTGAAAGTGCCATGCCGCTTCCCCCCGAAAATCATCGCCGTCAGTCGATCGCCAGTATCTCCACCAGCGCTTTGGGCTTCTGAACCAGGTCGGCGAGCGTCCATTCGTCGAGCGTGGTCAGAAACGCTTTGAGTGCCAGGTTAAGGATGCGCTTCAGCCGGCATACGTCGGTGATGCGGCAGGTGTCTCCGGATCCGAAGCATTCGACGATGCGGAAATCCTCTTCGACGGCGCGCACCACGTCGCCGATGCGGATATCGCCGGCCGCTCCCCTGAGCCGCAGGCCGCCGCCGCGTCCGCGCACCGTCTCGACGAACCCATGTTGCGCCAGCCGGTGCACCACCTTCATGAGATGGTTCTGTGAGATGCCGTAAGCGTCCGCGATCTCCTGGATCGTGGCCAGACGATCGGGCCGCGCGCCGAGGTACATCAGAACCCGCAGCGAATAATCGGAAAGCTGCGTGAGCCGCATGAAACCTCCGCCGAAATGCCACACCGGTGCGCCTTGACCCGGCGCGTAATATAAGATGTATTACAAATGCATCTTATGTCGCAAGGGATCGTTGCCATGCTGCACGAGCCTCATCCCAAGGCCCCCGGCCTGCCGGCCGGTATCACCGAGCCGATGATACGCCGCTTGGTCGAAACGTTCTATGCCGAGGTACGGCGTGATCCCCTGCTCGGACCGGTCTTCGACGCCCGCGTGGAGGACTGGCCCGAGCATCTCGACAAGCTGTCGGCATTCTGGTCCTCGGTCGTGCTGATGACCGGGCGCTACAAGGGCCGCCCGATGCCGGTCCACATCGCCATTCCCGAAATTTCGCGAATGCATTTCGAGCGCTGGCTGGCGCTTTTCCGCGCAACCGCGAAAACGGTGTGCCCCGAGCCGGCGGCCGCGCTGTTCATCGACCGCGCGGAGCGCATTGCCGAATCCCTGCACCTCGGCATCACCATCCACCGCGGAGAAGCGCAGCCGGGCGTGACCGTGAAATTCGGCGCGCAATGACCGTCCCATCGCGCACACGCCTGAAAACCCAATTCCGGCGTTAACGATACGGTGCCCATTTTCGACTAAAGACCAGCTTCCAGGCCGGAAAGGTCGGGCATTATCTCATCCCCATACTGATCGAAATCGTCGCACCGCAACGGTTCGAAGTTCCGTGGGGAACTGACGGGCTTAGCCGAAGTTTAGGATGAGTGCGACTGGCTTACCTGTTGGTACGGATACGAAATACGACTTGATTAAGGCGGGGTGAAAAACTACATCACCGCCATTCGTTGGAGTAATGCGTTATGGCGTCCGCCTGCAAGACAGAAGAATTCGCCCACCCGAGCGTCGAGAATGAGAAGTCTTTCTCAGCGCCTCTCGATGCCGGCTTTGTTCTTCAGACCGTTGCGACCGGCGAGATCCTTTTTCAGCCCGGTACCGAGCGTGCGCTTTATCACAACGAGCGCGGCGCCGTCTGTCACTACATGCTGTGGGCCGATGGGCGTCACGATGTCATCGAGTTCGCGTTTCCCGGCGATATCATCGGACTTGGCCACCTTGCCCACCACGTGAGCACCGCCCAGGCCATGGTCGACACGGTGGTCAGCCTCGTTTCGGAAGAGACGTTCAAGTCTGCCCTCGAGAACGATGACCGGCTCTCGTTCCGCCTCGCATCCGCTGTGGAGCGCGAATTCGACTACCTGCGCGATAAGACCCTGGCCTCGAAGCATGTTCCTGCAGCGGTCCGCGTCGCCAACTTCCTTCTCGCACTGTCGAGCATCAACGGCGCCGAAGGCCGTAGGTCGGATCTCATTTCCGACGAGATCACCGCCGGCTTTGTCGCCCAGAAGCTCGACATGAGCATCGATAAGCTCACTGCGGCATTGGTTTGCCTCAAGAAGGAAGGCGCGGTGAAGGAAACACCGGCTGGTCTCAGGATCGTCGACCCGCTGACCCTGCAGCGGCTCGCGGACGCGGCCTGAGCACCCCGATAGACTGAAACCGAAAAGCCGCCCGGGTCTCGGGCGGCTTTTTTTGATCTGAACGGACCGCGATTATGCACAAGAGCGAGATAAACGCCCGCAAGAAACGGACACCGCTCGAATAGAGAAGACCGGCCCCTGCGCCGCCATTTGCCACACGTCGGCGCGTGCGGCCACGTTTGCGGAGCTGGAACCTGCCATTCGTAGGCAGCGGCAGAGCCGCCGCGGTTACTCGT
>JAFKKW010000393.1:0-8443 GCA_017304275.1 Hyphomicrobiales bacterium
TGGCCGCCGCCGAAGTTCACCGCTTTGACGCGCTTCAGATAGGGCGCAAAGTTTTCGGCGACGTGCTCGATCAGCCCGACGGATCCGTCCGCGAGCGACTCGCAGAGCGCATGGGCGTGGAAGATGTCGATTGCGTCCCAGGGGAGCTGGTCGATCTCGGCTGCGGTCGTGCCGAAGCGGGAGTTCGGCGCGCACGGGTCGTAGAGCGCGCCGCCGAGGGTCGCGTTCGAATAGCCGGGGTTGATGCGGATGCCGACCTCGCGGCCCGCGGCCTTGGCCAGCGGCAGCCCGCGCGCGATCTGCTCCGGTGAGTTGAAGTAGATGTGGTCGGCAATGGCGGTCAGGCGCTCCACCTCGCCCGGCGCGTAAGCCGGCGCGTAGACGTGCACCTCCTTGCCGAACTCCTCGCGTCCCATACGTGCCTCGTACTCCCCCGACGCGGTCGTGCCGTCGAGCACGTCCGTCATGAGCGGAAAGGCGGCCGGCATGGCCCACGCCTTGGTGGCGAGCAGGATCTTGACGCCTGCCTCGCGCTTGATGCGCGCGGCCGTCGCGAGGTTGCGCTTCAGCGCCGCCACGTCGAGCACATAGGCAGGCGTGCGGATGTCGTTGGGAATGTTAGCGATCATGGTCCTGCCGTTTCTCCTTCTCCCCACGGGGCCGCGAATTGGGGAGGGAATGGAGCGCGCTATATGGCATCGCCGGATGACAACTTCCAGTACAGGCGGTGCCGGCCTATGAGCCGTCCGTCTCGTCAGGCCAGCGGTAGAAGAAGGTGAAGACGAAGAGCGCGAGGTAGATGGCCGCGAAGGCCGCGCAGCCCAGTGCGGCGGATGCCTCGTAGAGGGACAATCCCTGCAGGATGTCCGGACGCTCGCCACCGAAGCTCGCGATGCCGATGCTGTTGGCGCCGAGCTTGTTCCAGGCGTGCTCGGTGCCGACGAGGAGCGCGTTGAGGCCGCCCGTCACCACGCCCATGAAGGCCAGCCCGCAGGAGAGCAGCAGGAACGAGACCGCGCGCAGCCCGAAGGGGGCCTTTTTCAGGAACAGCCAGAGGCCAACGATATAGGCCGAAATCATACCGAAGCTGACCGAGACGACGGAGAGAACAAGCCCCGTCAGGTCGTTGCGAATGGACAAAATCTCGCCTTCGGACATGGCTCCCCCGCGTGGCGCGTCGTGCGCGCTCGCACCATACGCGAGGGCTCTGGCGGGCGAAATCGCCGCCGCGCCACAGCGGCGAGCCAAAACCATGGGTCGCGATTATCGGTTAAACGCGCTCGAAATCGCGTCGGCGAGCGCCGGGGGCAGTCCCGGCAGATTGAAGCTGCCGGAGGTGAGGAGGCAGCTAAAAAGGACGTAGAAGAACAGCAGCGTTCCCGAGAAGCAGGCCAGGGAGCCCGCGCGGTAGAGACGGATCGTCCGGTCCATCACGCGCTTGAACTCGTTGATGTAGGTCTCGGCGGCCGCGCCGGGCGGATAGCGGCCGCTCTGGTTGATGGCCGCCAGGGTGAGCAGGGCCGAACCGAACAGCAGTACAAGACTGCAATAGAAGGCCGCGATCTCCGCCGGATGATCCGGCATTAGTTGGCGGTTGTCGCCGCTGACGAGCACGAGCAGCGACGCGATCAGGAGGCCGTCGAACGCAAGCACCGAACCGGCCTTGGTCCATAGCTCGGCCTGGCGCGCGCGCAGGTGCTCGACGATAGCCTGGTTCTCGTGGCGGCCCGATATCGCCGTCAGATAGGCCCTGAGATTTTCCGCAGATCGCGTGAGCCGCGGCTCCGACATCGTTTTCCCCCCAACCCCAGTCTTCGGGACATAGAGAGCAGATGATGCGGACGGATGAAAGCGGGCTCGTGGGAAGGCGCGAGAAAATGCCCGCCCCAAGCCGGCGATGCGTGGCGTGGGACGGGCGTTGGATAGGCGACGGCGCTCGTGCGACGAGCGAGGATTTTACCGCGGGCTATTAGAGTGTTTCCGACTTAGCCGGAATCGGCTCCTCCCCCTCACCCGCCTTCCTCGCGATGCTCGGAAGTCGGCCTCTCCCCGCCGGGGAGCGGCGAAGGGTTGCGATAGATTTAGGTGGGGCTGCTTCCACCTAAGTCAGAACGGCTCTAGGTCTTTGTTGTTATCGGACGTCGTGAGGGCACGGCTTCGCCGTGACCCGGTTCCCATTTTTCCGGAAGCACTCTAGTGGCTGCTCGCCTGCGGCGGGTCGGTGTAGAAATCCAGGTCGTCCTGGATGTTCTGCGCCGCGATGCGCCAGTTGCCAGGCGCGTGCGTCGTGCCGTTGGCGTGACCGTTCGTATGACCATTGAGGGGCTTCGGGCGCACGTCGGTCTCGATCGCCGTCAGGGGCTCGCTTGCCGTCAGCGGGATGGCGCAGAGGCGGCCAGCGAGCTGCTGCAGCTCGCTCATGATCATGGCGCGGCGGGACTCGTGATGCGCCGTGATCTCGCGGATCTCGTCCAGGAGCTTTTCATCGACGTGATTGAGCGCAGCGTCGAGCGCGCGGATGAGCGCCTGCTCTTCCTGCGTGTTTTCGGCAAGCTTGCGGTGCATTTCCGCGAGCTTCTGTGAAAGATGAGCCATGGCTGTCCCCCGTCGAAGTTCGAATCATGCGTAGAACTCCGCGATTCTTGTGATTCAATTAAGGGCGGGGAAGGCCACAATCGCGTCATCCGCGATTTTTCGACCGTCGCTTTTATTCCCACCGCGACGATATTTCTTCGGCTCAGCTTGAGACAAATTCCAGCTTACGCGGACCGCCGCCAGACGGCAGTCAGATGATCGGCGACGGTGGTGACCACGCCGTCGTCGCGCATGTAGGCGTTGTGATAGAGCGCGTCGGAGAGGCGCTTCCACATGACGTCGGGGTGCGCGATGCCGCCTTCGGGGCCGTCGTTGGCGACGACGCTGTTGTAGAGGCTTTGCGCGGCGACGAAGAGCGCGGCGTCATCGATGCCGCCCAGGTCGGTGGCGTCGATGCGCTCCTCGCGGGCCTGGATCAGGTAGGGCGGCAGGCGCGTCACGCCGACGAGCCGGTAGAGGCCGTCGCCGCCGAACGCGGCGCCGATGACGCCGCCGTGGATGGCGTTGGTCAGCATCTTCGCGTACGCCCATGCGCCGCCCACGCGGGCTATGGCCCAGATGGCAAAGAACACGGCGCCGTAGATGACGGGGACGAGCAGCAGGAATGTCAGGTCGGCGCCGAGGGCGAGGCCATAGGTGCCTTGCTTCAGCTTCTCGACGACAGGCGCCATGAAGTAGCTGCCGGTCCAGGCGAAGAACCCGGCCGTCACAACGACACCGGCGAGCGAGGCGAACGCGGTCAGCGAGCGCATGGCGCCGCCGGTCGTGACGTATTGCGGCGAGATGGCGGCTGCGGTTTCGAGGAGTTGCATGGCCTCGTCGCGCGGGCTGTGCACGACCAGCCATTGCGACGGCGATAGAGACTTCGAGAACAGCCAGGTCGCGAGGCGGCCGCGCGCGAGCTTCTTCACGCCGGCAACGAGACTCCAGATGCCGAGCGCAAACAGCCCGCCGAAGAAAACGACGGATTCGATCTTCTTGTTGGAGTCGGAGGGCAGGATTTCGATCAGGTACCAGAGCATGATCGGCGGGATGATGATGCCGAGCAGCACCTGGAACAGCGCGATGAGGAGGGGCACGGTCTTGAGGCGGCGCTTGAAGAACGGCGTGCCGAAGCTGACGATGCCGCCGCGCAAGGGAGATTGGCCGGCCTGGGTCAACCCTTCGACGGTGACGTTGCCGCCGTGGCTATGGGCTATGACGGCGTGCGGGCGTCCGGCCTTGTGCAGCTCCTTCAGAGTTTGCGCGAGGGCGGCGGCACCCTTCAAACGGTCGAAGTCCGAGTTCATGCCGGACCAGTGCAGCGGCAGGATCTCGGCGCCCGCGATGCCGCGCTCCCAGAGGCGATAGATCAGGTGCTGGGTGAAGTTCGATCC
Organism: Hyphomicrobiales bacterium; assembly: GCA_017304275.1. Classification (GTDB taxonomy): domain Bacteria; phylum Pseudomonadota; class Alphaproteobacteria; order Rhizobiales; family Hyphomicrobiaceae; genus Hyphomicrobium_C. Next base: position 3,972 of record JAFKKW010000393.1, read on the forward strand.
GCGCTGCCACCAGCGCTCGCCGTCGTCATCGGGATGGGCGTCGTTGGTGCCGTGCACGGTGACAATGACGGGGCCGGCGGGCGCGCTGGCGCCCAAGCCCGTATCCTGACCTTTTACGGCTTCTTGCATGGCTCCCCCCTCTTCAGGGGAACCATCTCAGCAGCAAAGGGCCGGAATGTGAACAAAAAAATGGGCGGCCGGAGTCGCCCATTCGAGAATGTGTTGCAAACGAGGGCCTACGTGGAGCGCGTGACTTGCCTGAAGGCCTAGCGTCATCTCCACCTGTCATCCTAGGCCTCGTGCCTAGGATCCAAGCTTCAGCGAAAATTCGGCTGCATTATAGCTGTACCACCTGTCTCCGCTGCTCGTTAGATCCTCGGGAGTCCATGCGGAGCATGGCTTGCCATGCCCCCGAGGATGACACGTGGTTGCGGCCTTCGATCAGGTCTTGACCGCGAACAGTTCGGCTTGGTCGGCGGGGGTGATGTCCTGCACGTGCCAGGGGAGGCCCTGCTTGCCGAGCTCGTCGAGGAACGGCTTCGCGGGAAGCTGCTCGACGTTGAACACGCCCTTGCCGCTCCAGGCGCCCTGGAACATCTGGATGGCGCCGACGACCGGCGGAACGCCCGTCGTGTAGGAAACGGCCTGCGCGCCGGTCTCGACGTAGCACTGGGCGTGGTCGCAGACGTTGTAGATCAGCACGGTCTTGCGCTTGCCGTCCTTGGTGCCGTCGACGATGACGCCGATCGAGGTGCGGCCGGTGTAGCCCTCGCCAAGCGACGACGGGGCGGGCAGCAGCTCCTTCAGGAACTCCATCGGGATTACGGGCGTGCCCTTGTACATGACGGGGTCGATGCGCGTCATGCCTACGCTCTGCAGCACGTCGAGGTGCTTGATGTAGTTGTCGGAGAAGGTCATCCAGAAGCGGATCTGCTTCAGGCCCTTGATGTTCTGGACGAGGCTCTCCTCCTCCTCGTGATAGATGAGGTAGCTCTTGCGCGGACCCACCTCCGGATAATCGATCATGGCCGAGATCGTCAGCGGATCGATCTCGATCCACTTGCCGTCCTTCCAGTACTTGCCGCGCTGCGTCACCTCGCGGAGGTTGATCTCCGGATTAAAGTTGGTGGCGAACGACTTGCCGTGGCTGCCGTCGTTGCAATCGATGATGTCGATGGTGTCGATGGTGTCGAACAGGTGCTCCTGCGCGTAGGCGCAGAAGATGTTCGTGACGCCGGGATCGAAGCCGCAGCCGAGCACGGCCATCAGCCCTTTGCCGGCGTACTTGTCCTGGTACTTCCACTGCCAGGAGTACTCGAACTTGGCGACGTCGCGCGGCTCGTAGTTGGCGGTATCCATGTAGTGGACGCCGGCCTTCAGGCACGCGTCCATGATCGGCAGATCCTGATAGGGAAGCGCCATGTTGATGACGAGGTCGGGCTTCACGCGCTCGATCAGCGCCGCCGTCTCGTCGACGTTGTCGGCGTCGACCTGCGAAATCCCGATCGGCGTCACGCAGCGCGCGGCAACCTTCTCGCAGCTCTCGAGGCGGCGCGAGGCAAGGTGGACGTTCTTGAAGATGTCGCGGTTCTTGGCCACCTTCTGGGCGGTGACCGAGCCGGCCGCACCGGCGCCAATGATGAGGACGCTATCCAAGGCGAAGCTCCCTTAACGATGATGGGCGCGTCAGATGGTTGGACCGGACGCGATCACGGTCGAAAGGTCTGCCCGCGTGCACCCGCACTGTGAGCAAGCGTGCGCAAATAGGGCACAACCCCCCGGGAATCAACAGGCGTTCGAGGTTTGCGAGCTCAACAGAAGCAGTTTTTTTGCTGGGAGCGGCCGGTCTTCGTCAAAAAAGCTTCATGCCGGGCGGCAGCGGCAGGCCGCCGGTGACCTCGGCCATCTTCTCCTGCAGACGCTGGTCGACCTTCACCTTGGCGTCAGCGGTGGCAGCGACGATGAGGTCCTCGACGATCTCCGCCTCTTCCGGCTTCAGGAGCGACGGGTCGATCCTGACGCCTTTCATGTCGCCTTTGCCGGTGAGCGTGACGGAGACGAGGCCGCCGCCGGCGGTGCCCGTCACCTCGATGGTGGCAAGCTCCTCCTGCAGGCGCTGCATGCGCTCCTGCATGTCCTTGACCTGCTTCATCATGCCCATCAGGTCTTTCATTGGATCTCCTCTCGGGTTTCGGCATGCGGCACTCGGCAATAGGAGTGGCAGAGACGGCGGCCCAGCACCACCCCCCGATTGCCGCATGCCGCGTGCCGAATGCCGGTTTCGGCATCATCGCCGCAGCCAGTCCGTTCCGCAGGCGTCGGAGAAGACCTCGATGCATGAGAGGAACTTCATGGCGTCGACGCCGCCCAGGATGTCCTCCAGGGGGATGGCTTCGTGGGACATCACGAGGTCCACGCATTGCTTCAAGCGGGGTCCGAGGATCGGGTGCGCGAGGTAGGCGCGGGCCTCGTCCAGGGACCCGATGCCGTAGAACTCGGATCGCGCACTGCGGCCGAGGCCCTTCGCCTGCGGGAAGATGAACCAGATCCAGTGCGACGTCTTGCGGCCGGCGCGCAGCTCGGCCAGCACCTCGTCGTAGACCGGTGCCTGCGCGTCAACGAAGCGCTTCAGGTTGAATGGATCGTCCATTGTTTCGCTCGCGCGACGGCGTCCGCCGCTCCGCTCCGCGTTCTCGCGCACGAAAAAGGCCGGGGTTGGACCCGGCCAGTCGCATCCCCCTTGGGAGAAAGAAGCGGCGCTATTCCCGTGATCTCGATGAGGCAGCGAGGCGGCGGCTAACCGGCCTTGCTGTCGTCGTCGCGGTCGCGGACCACCGGGGGCACCGGCGTCACCTCAGCGTCCGGGAACGCCTTCAAGACGGCGGCCACGGCCGGGTGTCGCTTCAAGGCATCGATCTCGCGGGCTTCGCGCTCGCGGCGCACTTCGCCGATCGGCCGTTCGCCCGGTGTTTTCGAAAGCGCCACGATCCAGCGGCGGCCGGTCCATTTGTTGAGCTTCTCGCGCAACTCGTTACCGATGTCGGGGCTCGCGCCGTCGAGCCGGAAGAGATCGATGGTGCCGGCGGCGCCGTCGAAGCGCACGAGGCTTACCTGGTCCTCGAGCGCGATCTTGAGCCGGGCATCGCGTTTGTCGCCTGCGAGCGCGACCACATCGGCGAACGTGTTGAGGGGGCGCAAGGAGACCGCCTGGCCCGGCGCGGGCCGGCCCTCGGCATCCTCGTCGGACCTGTCGTCATCGAGCAGCGTAACATCGAAATCGCCGGGGTCCTCGGATTCAAACGACGTCCGCTCGTCCGCAGGTCCGGTCTCCCCTAGCTCGGCCGTGCCGCCAGCGCCGGCGCGCGTCTCCGAGGCCGGTTGTCCGCCGGCCTGGCGTCGCGACTGCGGGGCGCCGCCCAGCATGCGGATGATCTCGTCCGGCGGCGGCAGGTCGGAGGTATGCGCGATGCGGATCAACACCATCTCGGCGGCGGCGAGCGGATTGGGGGCTTTGCCGGCCTCCTCCAGGCCCTTGAGCAGCATCTGCCAGAGCCGCGCGAGCAGCGCCATCGACAGCCGCTCGCCCAGCGCGCCGGCGCGGCGCTTCTCCTCGAGCGAGAGCCCTTCGCCTGCCGCCTCGGGGCCGACAGCCTTGATACGTGCCGTGATGTGCACGGCCTCCGCCAGGTCGGCCAGCACCTCGGCCGCGTCGGCGCCATCGTGAAACAGCCGGTCGAGCGCAGCTAGCGCGGCGGCGATCTCGCCCGCGACCAGCAGATCGAGCAAATCGAAGATGCGCCCGCGGTCGGCGAGGCCCAGGAGCGCGCGCACGGACGCGGCCGTGACCGTGCCCCCCGCCTCGCCGAACGAGGTGGATATGGCCTGATCGAGGATCGAGAGGGCGTCGCGCACGGAGCCTTCGGAGGCGCGCGCTATGAGAAGCAGGGCGTCGTCGTCGGCGGATGCTTCCTCTTTGGCAACAATGGACTTCAAATGCTGCGCAAGGCGCGGAACATCGACACGGCGCAGATCGAAACGTTGGCAGCGCGAGAGCACCGTCACCGGGACTTTGCGGATCTCGGTGGTCGCGAAGATGAACTTGACGTGCCCCGGCGGCTCCTCGAGCGTTTTCAAGAGCGCGTTGAACGCGCCCTTGGACAGCATGTGGACCTCGTCGATGATGAACACCTTGGTACGGGCCGTCAGTGGGCGGTAGCGGGCGCTCTCGATGATCTCGCGGATGTTGTCGACGCCGGTGTTGGAGGCCGCGTCCATCTCGATGACGTCGGGATGGCGGCTCTCCATGATCTCGGCGCAGTGGCGGCCGAGGACCGGCATGTCGATGGTCGGGGCGTGGACGGTGTCGGTCTCGTAGTTGAGCGCGCGGGCCAGGATGCGGGCGGTCGTGGTCTTGCCGACGCCGCGCACGCCGGTCAGCATCCACGCCTGCGCGATGCGGCCGGAAGAAAAGG
>JAFKKW010000393.1:8459-13674 GCA_017304275.1 Hyphomicrobiales bacterium
AGGCTTGGCCGGCGCGCTCGCGCTGCCCGTCGCCTCGGAACTGTCTGATTTCTTCTTGGCCATCCGCTCCGCCTATACGCTCAACGATAGGGGAATGGGAGGCATCACTATCGGCCCGCAGGGCCGGGGAGCAAGGCGACCCGGCGCCAGCGCGCCGCCCCCGCGGAGCCCGCTTTGCGGGCGTGAGCGAGTAAAGAGGCTGACGAACGACCCGTGCACCTGTCGTTAGGGCTGCTTCCTTCCGGACCTGACCCGGTTGGCGATGGTCTCGTCCGCCGCCAGCCTCCAGGCGGAATATGGCGTCTTGGCGTGAGAGTGGCAAGCGTTGCGGTGATCCAGCCCACAGGGGCTCATGCCATATGTTAGCAGACACTGGTGAAGGGGCGGAAACGATGGCACAATCAGTCTACCAATAGGGAGAGGACACGGGGAGGCTTCCATGATCGATAATCTGTTCCTGCTTGCGGTCGCGGCCCTGGGCTGGGGCCTTTCGCTCGTGACGTACCGCCTGTTCGCGTTGCGTCACCGATGGCCGATGGGCGCACTGCAGATCGATTTTCCCGCTGTCCCCGTGCTGATCGGCCTCGTCGCGGTCTTCATTTCTCTCTTCTTCGCGCTCATGCGCGGCGCAACCGACGGCGGATGGATCATTCTACTGTTCGGCATCCTGCTCGCGGTGTTCTGGACCGGGTTCCTGCGCGTCGGCTCTCAGATCTCGCTCTTTCTTGCGCCGGTCGCGACGGTGCTACTCGTTGCGGGATGGATCAGCCTTCCGCTGACATGAGACAGAGCAGCAGACAGAGCAGCGGTTACACGCTGTTCAACTCTGACATGCGCGATCGGCATTCGGCGTGCAAAATGCCTGCACCAAAGTCGGTGCATACGCGTCGTGGCGTGGCACCGTACGTGCTTGCTTTCGCGCTGCAATAGACGTAGTTGATCACAAGACTTCGGCGGGGCGCACACGGGAGGGTCGCGGACGAGCGGGGCATAGCGACCCGGGTCGTCCTCGCGTTCTTTCCGAACCCCGCGCGTGATCCGCTTTGGGGAGCCAGAATGGCCGTCCGCCGTCTCAGTCCCGACCAGCCGCGCGACTTCGCGTTTACGCCCGAGAACCTCTCCTGGGCGAAAGAGACCATCGCCAAATTTCCGCAAGGCAAGCAGGCGTCCGCCATCATTCCGCTGTTGTGGCGCGCGCAGGAGCAGGCCGGCGGCTGGCTGCCGGAACCGGCGCTGCGGCATGTGGCAGACATGCTCGGCGTTGCCTATATCCGGGCATATGAGGTGGCGACATTCTATACGATGTTCCAGCTCTCGCCTGTCGGCGCAAAGGCCCATGTGCAGGTGTGCGGAACGACGCCCTGCATGCTGCGCGGCGCGGAAGGGCTGATCGACGTATGCAAGCGCCGCATCGCCGCGCATCCGCACGAGCTCTCCGAGGACGGGCAGTTCTCGTGGGAAGAAGTCGAATGCCTCGGCGCCTGCGCGAACGCGCCGATGGTGCAGATCTTCAAGGATGTCTACGAGGACCTGACGCCGGAGGCGCTCGATAAAATCCTGGCCGCGATCGGGCGAGGTGCAGAACCCAAGACCGGTTCGCAGATCGGCCGCAAGACCTCCTCGCCCGAGGGCGCGCCGACGACGCTCACCGAGCCCGCGCTTTACGACGGATCACGGCTCGGTGCCTGGCGCGCGCGTTTCCCGGAACTCGCAGAGGGCGGCGCAGAGACCGCCCCCGGCAGCGAAAAACCCAAAGGTTGAGTCTCCATGCTGCTCGAGGACAAAGACCGCATTTTCACGAACATCTATGGGTTCCATGATTCGGGGCTCAAGGGTGCGAGGGCGCGCGGCTCCTGGGACGGCACGAAGTTCTTCATCGACAAGGGCCACGACTGGATCATCTCGGAGGTGAAAACGTCGGGTCTGCGCGGACGCGGCGGCGCCGGCTTCCCGACGGGACTCAAGTGGAGCTTCATGCCGAAGGCCGATGCGCGGCCGTCCTATCTCGTCATCAACGCCGACGAGAGCGAGCCCGGCTCGTGCAAGGACCGGGAGATCATGCGCAACGATCCGCATCTGCTGATCGAGGGGGCGCTGCTCGCCGGCTTCGCGATGCGCGCGCATACGAGCTACATCTATATCCGCGGCGAGTTCATCCGCGAGCGCGAGCGCCTGCAGCGCGCCATCGACGAAGCCTACGAGGCCAAGCTGATCGGCAAGAACAACGTCCACGGCTGGGATTTCGATCTCTATATCTCGCACGGCGCGGGCGCCTACATCTGCGGCGAGGAAACGGCGCTGCTCGAAAGCCTCGAGGGCAAGAAAGGGCAGCCGCGCCTTAAGCCGCCGTTCCCGGCCAACGTCGGCCTCTATGGCGCGCCGACGACGATCAACAACGTCGAGAGCATCGCCGTCGTGCCCGATATCCTGCGGCGCGGCGGGCACTGGTTCGCGGCGCTCGGGCTGCCGAACAATACCGGCACCAAGCTGTTCCAGATCTCGGGGCACGTGAACCGTCCGTGCGTGGTCGAGGAGGAGATGGGCATTCCGGTGCGCCAGCTCATCGACGAGCATTGCGGCGGCGTGCGCGGCGGGTGGAACAACCTGCTCGCGATCATTCCCGGCGGCTCGTCGATGCCGCTGATCCCGGCTGATCTCTGCGAAACGCTGACCATGGACTTCGACAGCCTGACCAAGCTCAAGTCGGGGCTCGGCACGGCGGCGATCATCGTGCTCGACAAATCGGCCGACGTGGTGAAGGCAATCGCGCGCATCGCCTACTTCTACAAGCACGAGAGCTGCGGACAGTGCACGCCGTGCCGCGAAGGTACGGGCTGGATGTGGCGCGTGCTCGAGCGCATGTCGCGCGGGGAAGCGGAGAAGAGCGAGATCGACAAGCTGTTCGACGTCTCGAAGCAGATCGAGGGACACACGATCTGCGCGCTCGGCGACGCGGCGGCGTGGCCGGTGCAGGGTCTCATTCGTCATTTCCGTCCCGAGATCGAAGCGCGCATCGACGCCTACAAGGCGGCACACAAGGAGGCCGCGGAATGATCGCTGGCCAGCTGCTTGCGAAGCTTGTCATCCCGGACCGCGCGTCAGCGGCGATCCGGGGGGCGACGCGTGCCGCCGATCAACCGTGCGCCCTGGGTCCCGGCTCGCGCTCGGGAATTGGCGTTGCGCACGATGTCCGATGCTCCGGCCCTCGCTTGGCCGGGATGACAGTCCACGCAAAGGCCTAGCCCATGCCGAAAGACCTCATCATCGACGGCAAGCCGATCACGGTGGAAGACGGCATCACCGTGCTGCAGGCCTGCGAGCAGGCGGGCGCCGAGATCCCGCGTTTCTGCTACCACGAGCGTCTGTCCATCGCCGGCAACTGCCGCATGTGCCTGGTCGAGGTGCAGGGCAGCCCGAAGCCGATCGCATCGTGCGCCATGGGCGTCAACGATCTGCCACCGAACAAGGACAACTCGCCCAAGATCATCAACACCAAGAGCGCGCTCGTAAAGAAGGCGCGCGAAGGCGTGATGGAGTTCCTGCTCATCAACCATCCGCTCGACTGCCCGATCTGCGACCAGGGCGGCCAGTGCGACCTGCAGGATCAAGCCATCGGCTATGGCTCGGGCGGCTCGCGCTTCCTCGAGAACAAGCGCGCGGTGGAAGAGAAGTATCTCGGGCCGCTGATCAAGACGGCGATGAACCGGTGCATCCAATGCACCCGCTGCGTGCGCTTCATGACCGAGATCGCGGGCGTCGAGGAACTGGGCGCCATCGGTCGCGGCGAGGATATGGAGATCACGACCTATCTGGAGCGCGGCATCCTTTCCGAGATGAGCGCCAACGTGAACGACATCTGTCCGGTCGGCGCGCTGACGCATCGCCCGTGGGCGCACAACGCGCGGCCGTGGGAACTGCGCAAGACCGAGAGCATCGACGTCATGGACGCGGTCGGCTCGGCGATCCGCATCGACGCGCGCGGGCGCGAGGTGATGCGGATCCTGCCGCGCAACAACGACGCCGTGAACGAGGAGTGGATTTCCGACAAGACGCGCCACGTGGCCGACGGGCTCCGCACGCAGCGGCTCGACCGGCCGTACATTCGCAAGGACGGCCGGCTCGAGCCGGCAAGCTGGGACGAGGCGCTGGCCGCCGTCGCCGCGAAACTCAAGGGCACGTCCGGCGCGCGCATTGCCGCCATCGCGGGACCGCTCGCGGGTGCGGAGGAGATGTTCGCGCTCAAGGACCTGTTCCACCGCCTCGGCTCGGCCAATGTCGACTGCCGCGAGGATGGCGCGAAGCTCGATCCGGCGCTCGGACGCGCGAGCTATGTGTTCAACACGACCATCCAGGGCATCGAGCGGGCCGACGCCATCCTGCTGATCGGCACCAACCCGCGGCTCGAGGCAGCGGTGCTCAATGCCCGCATCCGCAAGCGCTGGCGTCAGGGCGGATTGACGATCGGGTTCATCGGCGAGCCGGCGGATCTCGCGTATCCTTACGAGTATCTCGGTGCGGGCGGGAAGACGCTCGCCGAGGTCGCGGACGGAAAGAATGCCTTCGCGGAGACGCTCAAGGCCGCCAAGGCACCGATGGTCATCGTCGGGTCGGCGGCGGTGGCACGGGCCGACGGGCGCGCCGTGCTCGCTGCCGCGGCGCGCATCGCGTCGGCTGCGACGGCGGGCAAGGACGCGGCATGGAACGCGTTCAACGTTTTGCATTCGGCGGCCTCGCGCGTTGCCGGGCTCGACCTCGGCTTCGTGCCGGAAAAGCCGGCCACGACCGATGTCGCGAGCTTCGTTGCTGCGGCCGAAAAAGGCGATCTCGACTTATTGTTCCTGCTCGGCGCCGACGACATCGACATGAGCCGGCTCGGCAAGACCTTCGTGGTCTACCAGGGTAGCCACGGCGATGCGGGTGCGCACCGTGCGGACGTCATCTTCCCGGGCGCGGCCTACGCGGAAAAGAGCGCGACCTATGTCAACACCGAAGGCCGCGCGCAGATGACGGCGCGGGCGGCGTTCCCGCCAGGCGAAGCGCGCGAGGACTGGACGATCATCCGCGCGCTGTCGCCGCTGGTCGGACACACGCTGCCGTTCGACTCGCTCAACGTGCTGCGGGCCGGGATGTACAGCCATGTGCCGAGCCGCGCCGCGCCCGACTGCGTGCCGTCGGCGCCGGCCGACGTGATCGGCGTGCTCGCGTCCGGAAAGGG
>JAFKKW010000457.1 GCA_017304275.1 Hyphomicrobiales bacterium
AGGATTTTGCCCCGGGCGGGGCGATGGGTTTTGAGAGCGAAAGCAGCACGTCATGCAGGTTACGGAAACGAGTTCGGAAGGCCTCAAGCGCAAGCTCAAGGTCGTGGTCGGAGCGGACGAGCTCGGCGAGCGCTTCTCGCAGCACCTCGACAAGATCAAGGATCAGGTGCAGCTCAAGGGCTTCCGCAAGGGCAAGGTGCCGCTCGCGCACATCAAGAAGGTGTTCGGCCGCTCGGTGATGAACGATGTGCTGCAGGAGACGATCCGCGAGACGTCGAGCAAGGCCATCTCGGACCGCAAGGAGCGTCCGGCGATGATGCCGGATATCGCGCTGGCCGACGGCGCGTCCGAGATCGAGAGTGTCGTCGACGGCAAGGCTGACCTCGCCTACGAGATGAGCTTCGAGGTGCTGCCGGACGTGAAGCTCGCGGATTTCGAGTCGCTCAAGCTCGAGAAGCTGGTTGCCGACGTGGACGACGAGCAGCTCGACAAGGCGCTGGAGCAGCTCGCCGAGCGCAACCAGGCGTTCGCCGCCGAGGACGGCCGCGCGGCGGAAGAGGGCGACCGCGTCACCATCGACTTCAAGGGCACCATCGACGGCGTCGAGTTCGAGCGCGGGTCCGGTGAGAACCTGCAACTCGTGATCGGCAACGCCGGTTTCATCCCGGGCTTCGAAGAGGGCATCAAGGGCGCCAAGAAGGGCGAGAGCCGCGATGTCCCGGCGACGTTCCCGGCCGAATATCCGGTCACGGAGCTCGCGGGCAAGGATGCCGTGTTCGCAATCACGGTCAAAGAGGTCGAGAAACCGGTCAAGGCCGAGATCACCGAGGAGTTCGCCAAGTCTCTCGGCACCGAAGGGCTCGACAACCTGAAGAGCCTGGTGTCGGCGCAGCTCAAGCAGGAGCTCGATCAGGCCTCGCGCATGAAGCTCAAGCGCGAGCTTCTGGACGCGCTCGAGCAGGCGCATTCGTTCGAGCTGCCGCCGACGCTGGTCGAGCGCGAGTTCGATGCCATCTGGCGGCAGGTCACCGAGGGCCTCGCGCGCGAGGGGAAGACCTTCGCTGACGAGGGCAAGACGGAGGACGAAGCCAAGGCCGAGTATCGCGCCATCGCGGAGCGGCGCGTGCGGCTCGGGCTGGTCGTCGGCGAGATCGGCGACAAGAACAAGATCGAGGTGACGCAGGACGAGATGCGCCGTGCGCTGATGGAGCATGCGCGACGCTTCCCCGGCCAGGAGAAGAACGTCTACGAGTACTTCGAGAAGACGCCGGGAGCGCTGCAGGAGCTGCGGGCGCCGATCTTCGAGGACAAGGTGATCGACTTCGTGCTCGATGTCGCGAAGCCCATCGAAAGGAAAGTTTCGCGTCAGGAGCTCATCGACAGCCTGGAGAAGGCCACGGAAGCGTAGACTTTACGCAGGATTCCGCCGTGCGATGCTGGCAGCACCAGGGCGGGGGCTTGAAGTCGCACGTCGCTATGCT
>JAFKKW010000394.1 GCA_017304275.1 Hyphomicrobiales bacterium
ACGCCGCGGGCATCGTTGCTGTGGAACCCGGTGCCGGCGTTCAGGTACAGCTCCGTGTTGGCCCAGGGACCGATCACGATGCCGGCCTTGGGGCTCAGGATCGCATCGGTCTCGGAGCCGTCGTTCTCGGGGCGGTCGCTCGATACATCAATGTGAAACAGGTCGCCGCGAAGGCCCACCGTGGTGCGGAACCAGTCCGTCCAGCGCAGCGTGTTCTCGACGAACACGCCGGCGCTCGCCTCCTTCACGTGATCCTCGCGCACCGTCGACAGCCGTTTGCGCGCCTTGGTGTTATGCAGGCCGACGTCGATGTCGTCGTAGCGGGTATCGAGGCCGATGGTGGTCGCGGCTTTCATCCCGCCCGCGAGGCTCGAGACATACGTCTTGCTGGCGCTGCCTCCCGCCAAGACGCGGTCATCGGCCTGCTGGAACTGGTCGCCATTGACCGGATCGTTCAGGAAGTAGGTGAAGTTGCTGAACAGCGCCAAGTCGCTCTTGACGATGTAGGCGTTGATGCGCGTCGCAGTGTCCGCGTCGGTCTCATGCCAGCGCCCGGACAAGCTGTAGCGGTGGGACGCGCCGCCGTCGGTCGGATCGATCTCGCCGAAGCGTCCGATGAAGCCTTGATCCACGGCGTATGCCGGGATCTGGTCGGTCGCGTTCCAGTGTCCGGAATACGCCATGGCCGTCAGCGCGAAGCCGTTGTTGTAAGACCCGTTCGCATAGCGCACCACGCCATTCAGCCGGCGCACGTCGTCGGGATTCTCCCACGGGCCGTCGAAGCGCGCGATCTCGCCGGCTACCATCAGGGTGCCGTCCACGCCGACCGGCGCGGACGCCGCGGTAACAGCGCGTCGGTGCCCGAACTCGCCGATCTCCACCTTGGCGAAGTTCGGTTTCGGCATGTCGACGACATCGAGGTGCACCGCGCCTGCCGACGAGAAGTCGCCCTCGGACGCAAAATACGGGCCTTTGCGGTAAGCGAGCCCGCGAACGATCTCGGGAATGATGAAGTTGGTGTCAGCCCAGCCCTGGCCATGGCCGTGCGTTCGCATGTTGACCGGCATGCCATCGACCGAGATCGCGAGGTCGGTTCCGTGGTCGAGGTTGAAGCCGCGCAGGAAGTACTGGTTGGCTTTGCCTTCGCCGCTGTGCTGCGTGACGACCAGTCCGGGCACTGCCTCGAGCAACTCGCCGGTTCGATAGACGGGCCGCCGCGCGAGCTCCGCTTCCGTAACGACGCCCTGGCTGGCACTCTGAGCGATTCCTACATCTGCCGATCGCGGATCGAGGTCGTCGGACGGCGCGAAAGCGAGCGGGCGGTCCTGCTCGTCATCCGCTGCGGACGGCGCGGACGCCTGGGCAGCCGGCTTCGACGCGCCCGCCGTTTTCTTTGCCGGCTTGGGTTGCGTCGTCGTCACCTTGACGGCCGGAAGCTCCTGCACGTCCTGCGCCCGCGCTGGCACGCCGAGCAGCACAAACAAGAGAAAAGAAATAGCCGCCAGCACGTCACGCATCAGGTCCCTCCCAACTTCATCTTTTCATTCAATGAAGCCGTGATAACGTATGAAGTCTAACATTGATCGTCATACTGCGATCCAATTCGGGCGAGTGAGGCCAACGTGCAACGAGTCACGATCACCATCGACAATCAGCTCTATGACGAAATTGAAAAGCTCGCACAAGCGCGCGGCTATCAGAACAGATCCGAAATCGTCCGCGATCTGGTCCGTGCCGGAATTTCGGAAACGAAAGACGATCATCCCTCGGGCGAATGCATCGCCAGCGTGGTCTATGTCTACGACCAGAAAACGCGTGACCTGCCGCAACGACTTGCACACGCCTTCCAGCAGGCTCACGATCTCTCTGTTGCAACCATGCGCATCTCGCTCGACCACGAGAGCTGCATGGAGGTGGCTGTCCTTAGAGGTAAATCGAAAGCAGTTCAACAGCTTGCGAATGCGATCATCTCCGAGCGGGGAACGCGTCACGGGCGCATCACGATGATCCCTGCGACCATAGAGAAGACCGGCCACAAGCATGGCGACCGGCGCACACACGCGCACGAGCACATCCGCGTTCGCTGATCGCACGCGCGCCCGCTGCGCGCCCTACGCAGACCTACGTTCGCGCCAAAGCGGCCGTTCCTTTTTCAACGTATTTCCGGCCTCAGCGTCATTCGATGCATCATTGTACGATCGTCGCGCCGCGTATCAGGCGTTGTCGCGCGCGATTTCGAAGACATTGTCGCGGCCGACGATTCACGGCTCTTCATATTATTTTTTAATGTCGCTCTGCAGCATAAATTCGCCGCATCAATGCAGCGGCGCGATGCCGGCTCGGAAAGGAGTAAAGCGGAAAGAATGCCTTCGCGCCTGTTAATGTTCAGGCATCGTGCCCGGCACGTGGATTCGAAAAGGTTGCGGGTTCGGGACGAGGCCGGCGCGTTGCCGGTCTCACGCGAGTCGCGCGCCGATCAGCCTTTCCTCGCTCTCGGGGTAAGCCACGAGAGGATCGATCGCCAGAAGGTGGCGACCGCAACGACGGAGGTTATGAGAAGCACGGCGATCGCCATCTGGACCACGCCGAAATTGGCCGAGTCCTCAGCCACGAACCAGGTGGCGAAGAACGCGGCGGTTGTCATGACCGGCTGCAGCAGCCAGGAGATGCCCGGCATGGTTTCCTCCTCCCAGGAGATTTGTTCCAGCATACACCGCCGCGCTCACTGGCGCGTCAAGTTTGGGAGGACAAGGTTCATTGCGCTGTCGATGTGGGCTTCGAGCTTTCGCCTCGACGCGACGTTCTCGCCCAGCAAAGCGCGGAGGTGCATGTCGCCCAGGATGGCCGCGAACAGGGTGATGGCGGTCGCTTCGATGTCCGGGATCGCGATGTCGGGATTGGCGCCGACGAAGGTCTGCAGCGCATTGACGAGGTAAGCCCTGCCCTTCTGCATCGCCTTGGCGTGGAATTCCTCCGCCAGCTCCGGACAATGCCTTGCCTCGGAAATCACGAGGCGGGTCATCTCCACCTGACGCTTGGACAAGGCGACCTCGGCGAGCGACAGGAGCCGCGCGCGCAGCTCCTTGCGGCTGTTGGCAGGGTCCGGGTCCAGCGCGTCCGCCGGGTATATGTCGATCACGTTGGTCAGTGCCGTGAAGAGGGCGCGCTTGTCGGGAAAGACGCCGTACAGCGTCTTTTTCGACATGCCTGCGGCGCGTGCAATTTCCTCCATTGTTGCAGCGCCATAGCCGATGTCGGTGAAGACGCGTTCCGCCGCGTCGAGGATGCGTTGCCGGCGCAGATCCCCGGTCAGGACCAGCGGACGGCCGCGTTTCGGCTTCGGCGCGACGCCCGAGGAGCTCTTCAGACTGCTTGACATTTGGAAACGTTTCCGTTTCTAAAACGATATCGTGCGCCCGTCCCGCGAGCAAGAGGTCAATTTGTGCTTCGTGTGGTAGATGTTGCTGTCGGTTGCATCGGATGAGAGGGATATGATCGTGACGCGAGATGAGCGGTTGCCGTCGGTGCCCCGGCGTTCCCTGTTTGGCGCGGCCGCGCTGGCGATGCTTGCCTTTGCCACCCCTGCCCTTGCCCAGGCGCCTGCCGCGGGGGCTCCGCCGCCCAGCGTCATCGTCGAAACCGTGCGCCTTCGCGATGCGGTGGACGAGTCTTCTTATATCGGCCGCGTGCAGGCGATCGACAAAGTGACCATTCGGGCCCGCGTCGACGGCTTCCTGGCCAGCCGCGGCTTCGACGAGGGCCACGAGGTGAAAAAGGACCAGATCCTGTTCACGCTCGAGAAGGAGCCCTACGAGGCGGCGCTGGATCTCGCCAAGGCGAATCTTGCCAGCGCGCAGGCGGCGGAAGAGCTCGCGCAGGCGACCTACGACCGGACCCGGCCGCTCGCAGAGCGCGGCACGTCTCCGCAGTCGGCGCTCGACGACGCCGTCGCGAAGCTTGCCCAGGCCAAGGCCGCGGTTCAGGCGCAGGAGGCGACGGTCAAGCAAGCCACGCTCAACCTCGGCTACACGGAAATCCGCGCGCCGATGGACGGGCGCACGGGGCGGGCGACCTATTCCGTCGGCGAGTATGTCGGACCGAGCAGCAACCCGCTGGTCACGCTGGTGCGGCAAGACCCGATGTATGTCGCCTTTCCCGTTCCCCAGCGTGTGCTGCTCGCCGTCCGGCGCGAGGGCGTCTCGGCCGACAGCGTGCTCGTGCGGCTGAGGCTTCCTGACGGCAGCACCTACACGCATGACGGCGCGATCCAGTTCGCGGAGGTCGAAGGCAACGCCGGCACCGACACGATCACCGTGCGCGCCGAGCTTCCCAATCCGGACCGGCTGCTGGTCGACCAGCAGATCGTCGGCGTCAGCGTCCAGTCCAAGAAGCCGGAGCTGAAGCTCATGATGTCCCAGGCCGCGCTCCTGCTCGACCAGCAGGGCTCCTATGTGCTGCTGGTGACGCCCGAGAACAAGGTCGAGACGCGGCGTATCGAGGTCGGCGAGCAACGCGGACCGCTGATCGTCGTCAAGAGCGGTCTCAAGGAAGGCGAACGCGTCATCACGAGCGGACAGCAGAAGGTGCGGCCCGGCATCGTCGTGGAGCCCAGTGAGGTCAAAGAAGACGTGAGTGCGAAACAGTAGGGCGGGAGCGGCACCATGATCTTCGATGTCTTCATCCGCCGTCCGCGCCTGGCGATGGTGGTCTCCATCGTCCTGACGCTGGCCGGCCTCATCGCCACGCAGGCCATTCCCGTGGCGCAGTATCCGGAGATCGCGCCGCCGACGGTCCGGGTCAGCGCCTCCTATCCCGGCGCCGACGCCAATACGGTCGAGGAGAGCATCGCGCAGCCGCTCGAAAACGCCATCAACGGCGTCGACGGCATGCGCTACATGAAATCGACCTCGGCGAACGACGGATCGTATTCGCTCACGGTCTCGTTCCTGCTCGGCACGGACCCCGACATCGACACCGTCAACGTGCAGAACCGGGCCAACCTCGCGACCGCGAAGCTGCCCGAGGAGGTGCGCCGCACGGGCCTCACGATCGCGAAGGTCTCGACCGATCTCTTGCAGGTGTTCCTCTTCTACTCGCCCTCCGGCGAGAAGGATCAGCTTTTCCTCTCCAACTTCGTCACCCTCAACATCCTCGACGAGCTGAAGCGCGTTCCCGGCGTCGGCGACGCGTCGATCTTCGGCGCGCGCGACTATGCCATGCGGATCTGGATCGATCCGGAGAAGCTCGCGAACCTCGACCTGTCGGCGCAGGACGTGATCACCGCCATCCAGTCGCAGAACCTGCAAGCGGCCGCGGGGCGCATCGGCGCGGCGCCGCTTTCCAACGATCAGAGGCTGCAGCTCACGGTGACGACCAAGGGCCGCCTCTCGACGACGGAGGAGTTCGGCGACATCATCGTGCGCTCGGGCGGCGACGGCTCGTTCGTGCGCGTCCGGGACGTCGCGCGCATCGAGCTCGAGGCCGCCTCATTCGATACGGAAGCGCGCTACGAAGGCAAACCCGCGGCGCCGATCGGAATCTACCTGTCGCCTGGCGCGAACGCGGTCAACGTGGCGACGGCGGTGTCCAAGCGCCTCGAGGAGCTCAGGAGCCGCTTCCCGGCAGGCGTCGAGTTCGCCTACGTCTACAACACCGCCGATTTCGTGTCGGCGATGATCGAGAAGGTGATCCATACGCTGGTCGAGGCGTTCGCGCTGGTCGCCATCGTCGTCTTCGTGTTTCTCGGGCGGCTGCGGCCCACGTTCATTCCGCTGATCGCGGTGCCGGTCGCCATCATCGGCACGTTCGCGGTGCTGCTGGCCGCGGGGTACTCCGCCAATACGATCTCGCTGCTCGCGCTCGTGCTGGCGATCGGCATCGTCGTCGACGATGCGATCATCGTGGTCGAGAACGTCGAGCGCGTGATGCACGACGAGCCGCACCTGTCGCCGGCCGATGCCACGCGCAAAGCCATGTCGGAGATCGCGGGGCCGGTTGTCGCCATCACGCTGGTGCTGCTGTCGGTGTTCGTGCCGGTGGCGTTCCTGTCCGGATCGTCCGGCGTGTTGTTCCGGCAATTCGCCGTCACGATCTCGGCGGCGATGGTCATTTCGGCCATCAACGCGCTGACGCTGTCGCCTGCCCTCTGCTCGATCCTGCTCAAGCCGGGGCATCCGACCGGCGTCATGAAGTACGTCACCGGCTTCATCGATTCCACCGCCGACGGCTACGCGGCGATCGTGAAGCGCCTAGTGGCAGTCTCGATGGCCAGCATCGTCGCGCTGATCGCCATCGCGGGTGCGACCTACTACATCTTCAACCGCACGCCGTCGGGCTTCCTGCCCGACGAGGACAAGGGCTTCGTCATCGGCGTGATCACGCTGCCCGCCGGCGCGTCCCTCAACCGCACGTCCGAAACGGCGGGCAAGGCAGAGGCTATCGTGCGCGAGGATCCGGCGGTGGACGGCGTGACGAGCGTTCTCGGCATCGACTTCCTCGGCGGCGGCGCGGCCTCCAACGCGGGCGTGATGTTCATCCGCCTCAAGGACTATGCGCAGCGCACGACGCGCGAGATGCATTCGACCACGGTCGCGGGGCGGCTGATCGGCAAGCTTTCCGTCATTCCGGAGGGCCGGATCATCGTCGTCAATCCGCCGTCGATTTCCGGCCTCGGCCAGGTGGGCGGCTTCGAGTACGTGCTGGAGGCGCTGCAGGGCCAAAGCCCGTCCGACATGGCGGCGGCCATGCGCGGTCTGGTCGTGGCCGCCAACCAGCGTCCCGAGCTCGCGGCGGTGTTCTCGACGTTCGAAGCCGAGACGCCGCAGATCCGCCTCGACATCGACCGCGACAAGACGCGTGCGCTCAACATCACGCTGTCCGACGTGTTCGCGGCGCTGCAGGCCACGCTCGGCGGCTACTACGTCAACGACTTCAACCTCTACGGCCGCACGTGGACCGTGCGCATGCAGGCGGAGAAGCAGTTCCGCGGCAAGGTCGACGACATCTCCTCCATCTACGTGCGCAACTCGGCGGGCGAGATGACGCCGATGTCGGCCATCGCCGACGTGCGCCTCGACGTCGGGCCGCGGACGCTGACGCGCTACAACAACTATCGCGCGATCTCGATCAACGGCGGACCGGCTCCGGGCCGCGGGCCGGGCGAAGCCATTGCCGGCATGGAGGCCGTCTCGACCGAGACGCTGCCGGAAGGCTATGCCTACGAATGGACCGGACAGGCGCGCGAGCAGATCGAATCCGCTGGACAGACGACGATCGTGCTCGGGCTGGCGATGGTGTTCGCCTACCTCTTCCTGGTCGCCTTGTACGAGAGCTGGATGATCCCGATCCCCGTGCTGCTCTCGGTGATCGTCTCCATTCTGGGCGCGATCGGCACGCTATGGGTGCTCGGCATGAGCTTCACGCTCTATGCGCAGATCGGCCTCGTGGTGCTGGTCGCGCTCGCGGCAAAGAACGCCATCCTGATCGTCGCGTTCTCGATCGAGCGTCGGGCGGCCGGCGACAGCCTTCTCGACCGGCGCGCGGCTACGATTCAGGCCGGTGATGATGACGAGCTTCGCCTTCATCATGGGCCTCGTTCCGCTGGTCATCGCCAACGGACCGGGCGCGGACAGCATGATCGCGGTCGGCGTGCCGGTGCTTGCCGGCATGATCGCGGCTGCCGCCTTCGGCATCTTCCTGATCCCGATGCTGTACGTCGTGTTCCAGCGCCTGACGGAAGGGCGCGGCGCCGGCGCCACACGGCAGGAGACCGTGCCCCCGGTCGATGCGCCTTAGGCTCGCGTGCTGCGGACTCGAAACGTCATTCCCCACCCCGTGCGGGGAGGGGTAGAGGTCGATCATCGATGATTTAGGATTGATGTGGGAGTGGCGCACCCGAGATGACGAAGATGAGAACTTTGAGTTGTTGTTGGTGCTCTGAGGTGTCCTCATGAAGTTGAGCTAAATTAAGATTAATGATGTCGAGGAAACAGAAGACGCGATCTTCCAGCGTCTCCAACTCAATCGTGTTCGAGAGTTCCTGTTGGCGGAAGGGGGCCTCAGCAGACTTGGTAGACGCGATCGACACGGTAATCGACGACATCGAGTCCTGGATTACCCTTCCATCGAGATCGCGATGGGCGCAGCGTTGCCGAGGTTCTCGCACACGCGGGACTGAGCAGCTGCAGACCTTTCCACGACGGGCAAAGCTAGCCTTCACACAGGCCCGTTTTGCCGAGAAAGCGGTCATTGTCCATTCGCAACCCGGGCCTGATGTGTAAAGTGTGTTGCTCTTCCGCTTTTTACCGGAAAGCCGACGGCTCACTGCAGAGCCGCGAACCGATGCGGCGCGCGCGGATTGCTCTGTGCACAGTAGAGGGCGACGCGCTTCCAATATAGGCGCTTGATGTATTACGCGCATTCGACCGAGCGCGAGAATCGCTCTGATTGGCAATCTCTAGCCGATCATCTTCGTGCTGTCGCTGAGCTAGCGGGTGAGCGCGGCAACAAGTTCGGTGCGCGTAAAGCCGCGCAATTGTCGGGCTGGCTGCATGATCTCGGGAAGTACTCTTCCGCATTCCAAGCATATATTTCCGGTCGTGGTGAAAGTGTCGATCATTCGACCGCAGGTGCGCGAGAGGCGATTCAGCTCGCAACGTCAGGTATGGACAGACTCATCGCGGAGCTCGTGGCGTATGCCATCGCCGGGCATCACGCTGGCCTCCCCGATCGTCAAGGCGTCTCGGCCTCTCTAGACGCCCGTCTCAAGAATAAAAAGCTCCCTGAGCTTGACCCCGTTTGGATCACAGAGGTAGAAGGGGATTGTCAGGGCCTGTTTCCCCTACAGTTCGACCTCCAACGGACGAGTCGCGAGAAAGCCGCCTTTCAGCTCGCATTTCTCGGGCGCATGATTTTCTCGTGCCTGGTCGATTCAGATTTTCTCGATACAGAGCGCCACTACGCCCAAGTGAGTGGAGATCTCATCGACCGGCAGTGGCCCGCACTCAAGGACGACGTCGACCAACTGCTCTCGTCGTTCGATACCTACATGGAACGGAAGCTGGCCGCCATTCCAGAGGCAGAGTTCGCCACGCCCCTCCATACACTACGCCGCGATATTCTTGCTCATGTGCGCAACAAGGCCTCAATGCCCAAAGGAGTTTTCACGCTCGAGGTACCGACGGGCGGCGGGAAGACCTTGGCGTCGCTGGCCTTCGCGCTCGAACACGCGAAGCACTGGAAGATGGATCGCATCGTCTATTCTATCCCCTTCACGTCCATCATCGACCAGACAGCAGCAATCTTCAGAACGGTGCTGGGCAAGGAGTGGGTGCTCGAGCATCACTCCCAGATCGAGAACGAGACCGTTCAGCCCGAAGACAGAAATGAGCGGCATGCTCAGCATCCCGAGGCGAAGCAGCGCCGAGCCATGGAAAACTGGGATGCACCTATCGTCGTCACCACCAATGTGCAAGTTTTCGAGAGCCTGTTCTCGCATCGCCCATCCCGCTGCCGCAAGCTGCACAACCTCGCCAACGCGGTGATTATCCTCGATGAAGCGCAGACGATCCCACTGCACGTTCTGCGCCCCTGCGTCGCCGCGCTAGACGAGTTGGCGCGCAACTTTGGCTGCACTATCGTGCTCTGCACCGCGACGCAGCCGGCGTTGCTGGCGCCGGCGTTCGTCGGCGGCTTCGAGAAGACGCAGGAACTTGCGCCCCATCCGCCAAGGCTCCACGGCGCCTTCCGCCGCGTAACGCTTCGCGTGGCGGGCGAGCTTTCAGACGATGCGCTCATCTCCGAGCTGAGCGACGTGGATCAAGGCCTTATCATCGTCAACAGCCGCAAACATGCGCTTGCCTTATATCATAAGGCGAAGGCACGCGGCCTTGAAGGTCTCGTGCACCTCACGACCCGACAGACGGCGACCGACCGCAAACGAATACTCGAAGACGTGCGGCGGCAGCTTCGAGATGGAGAGTTGTGCCGCGTGATTGCTACGAGCCTTATCGAGGCCGGCGTCGACATCTCGTTCCCGCGCGTTTGGCGCGCGGAGGCGGGTCTCGATCAGATCATTCAGGCAGCGGGTCGCTGCAATCGCGAATGGGAGAGGCCAAAGGAGGAAAGCTTCATCATCGTGTTCCGCCCCACCGAGGCGGAGCCGCCGAAGGAGATCAAGGACTTTGCGGCCGCGATGGGGCGGGTCGCACCAAAGCATTCGGACCTCTTCTCGCAAGCTGCGATCGAATCATATTTCCAGGAAGTCTATTGGCAGAAGGGCGATGGGCTCGATCGCATCCCGGTGAAGAACCTGAATGGGGCGAATGTCCAAGGTTCGGTGAGGGAGTCGTTCGCCGTGAATGGTGGAGCCACGAACTTCTCTTACCGCACCGTTGGAGAAGCGTTTCGTCTTATTAAGGACGGCATGGAGCCGGTCATCATTGCCATCGAGGACAAGCCGAAGGATGCCCTCAAGGCATTGCGAGCAGGAATGCCGGCAGGCAAAGCGGCGCGAGAATTGCAGAGTTATCTGGTGCAAATCCCGCCGAAATATCGCAACGCCCTAATCGACAACGGCCATGCCGCATTCATCGAGGGCTTCGATACGCAGTTCGTGGTGCTGAAAACTGAAAGCTTCTATAGCCGGGAGCAAGGGCTCGTCTGGGAGAAGGCGGATGAACTGGGGATAGAGGGGAATACGATCTAACTCCACATTGAGCCCACAATTACTGCGTGCAAATATCCCTGCGCACTCCTTGATATCAGGGTGCTGATGGGGAGAGA
Source organism: Hyphomicrobiales bacterium (assembly GCA_017304275.1). GTDB lineage: Bacteria > Pseudomonadota > Alphaproteobacteria > Rhizobiales > Hyphomicrobiaceae > Hyphomicrobium_C. The sequence continues at coordinate 10,783 of JAFKKW010000394.1, forward strand.
AGCCAATGTCTTATGGTGTTAGGCTTTTAACCAGTGGGAAGTACGCGTGCTTCACACGACCCGAAATGAAAGTGGAGCGGGTCTCCTACGATGTCATGACGCCGTCCGCCGCGCGTGGCATCCTCGAGGCCATCCACTGGAAGCCGGCCATCCGCTGGATCATCGATGAAATCCATGTGCTGAAACCCATCCGGTTTCAGTCCATTCGACGCAACGAAGTGGGTGCAAAAGCGTCAGTCGTAGCGGCGCGGAAGGCGATGAATAACGGAGATGTCGGCGATCTCGCTCTCGTCGTGGAAGAGAACAGGCAGCAGCGCGCCTCAACCGTTTTGACGAACGTTGCCTACGTCATCTGCGCCCATTTCGAGATGACGGCAAAGGCGGGCCAGGACGACAACGAGGGCAAGCACCTCGACACGTTCAATCGGCGAGCCCGCAAGGGGCAGTGCTTCCATCAGCCCTGCCTCGGCACGCGCGAGTTCTCGGCTGAGTTCGAGCTGATCGAGCCGGCTGCACCGATGACAATGGTGGCGGATGAGGACCGCACCGAATGCCTCGGCTTCGACCGCCCGCGCGACCTCGGCTTCATGCTCTACGACATCGACCATGCGAGCGACCGCTCGACGATGGTATTCCGCGCCACGCTGAAAGACGGCGTTGTCAAAGTGCCGCCCCCCAACTCGCCGGAGGTGCGGCGGTGAGCATTCTTGTGTCCCTCGTTCGCGCTTACGATCGTATGGCTTCTCGCGGAGAAGTTCCGACATTCGGCTACTCGCAAGAGAAGATCGGATTTCTTGTCTCGTTGAAGTCAGACGGCATCCCGACGGGCCAGCCTATCGACCTGCGCGAAGGCGAGGGGCGTAGGCGTATGCCTAGTCTCTGGTCAGTCCCAGCCTCCTTTAAGCGCCCCGGTACGATACCCCGTCCCTTCTTTCTTTGGGACAACACAGGCTTTGTCCTAGGTGTCACCGCGATTGAAGGGAAAGACGCTCTTCGCAGGCACCAAGCGTTCGTCGATAGTCACCGCGAGTGGCTCGCGGGGAGCAATGACGAGGGCCTGCTCGCCTTGTTGCGCTTTCTCGATTTCTGGAAGCCCGACAAGTTCGCGGCGTTAAGCTGGCCGGAAGAGATGAAGGACCAGAACGTGGTCTTCGCGCTCGAAAGCGAGCGGCTCTCGAACATCCGCATTCATGACAGGCAGGCCGCACGCGACCTCTGGGCGCGACTTTCGACGGAGGGTGAGAAAACCGAAGCCATTTGCCTGGTGGATGGCGATAAGGGATCGGTCGCACGTCTTCATCCCGCGATCAAAGGGGTTTGGGGCGCACAATCCTCCGGGGCGTCCATCGTCTCCTTCAATCTTGAGGCATTCGCATCTTACGGGCACGAGCAAGGTGATAATGCCCCCATCTCCGATCGCGTCGCCTTCGCTTACACGACGGCGCTGAATCATCTTCTCGAGCGCAACAGTAAGCATCGCATCCAGATCGGCGATGCCTCGACCGTGTTCTGGGCCGATGCCTCCAATGCGGCCGCCGCCGAAGCCGCCGAAAGCATGTTCGCTTTCTTGTTCGAGATTGACGAATGCGCCGAAGCGGCGAAGATTGGGGACATCCTCGGTAAAATCCGTGCCGGGCTGCTTGTCTCGGAGTTTCAGCCCGCGTTCGCTCCCGGTGTCCGCTTCCACATTCTCGGCCTTGCCCCCAATGCCGCGCGGCTCTCCATCCGCTTCTATGTTGAGGACGAGTTCGGCGTACTCGCAAAGCGCTATGCGGAGCACCACGAGCGCCTTCGCGTCGATCCGCCGCCGCGGGATGAAATTCCCAGCATGTGGCGCATGCTCATAGAAACAGCGGTTCTTGGGAAATCCGGGAACATCCAGCCCAATCTTGCCGGCGAATGGATGCGCGCGATTCTGACCGGGGCGCCGTATCCGTTGACGCTGCTCTCGTCTGTCATCATGCGGCTGCGCGCCGATCACGACGTCAACGCGTTGCGCGTCGCAATCCTCAAATCCGTACTGATCAGAAACTTCAACATGAAGGAGACGCCCGTGTCGCTTGATCCCGGCTTCAAGGACCCCGGCTATCTGCTGGGACGGCTCTTTTCCGTCTACGAGCAAATCCAGGTGGCCGCATTGGGAACGGGCGTCAACGCTACCATTAAGGACAAATTCTATGGCACGGCGTCCGCCCAGCCGCGGAAGGTCTTCCACATTCTCGACGCAGGCTCCGCCAACCATTTGTCGAAGGTCGGCAAACAGAGTCCTGGACGCCGCATCAACCTGGAAAAAGCCGTCGGCCAGATCATGGATTTGATGGAACCGGGGAAGGATCCGTATCCAGCAAGCCTGCCGGACAGGAGCCAGGCGCTTTTCGCGCTTGGCTACTACCACCAACGCAACGAATTCTTCCGCAAAGCAGCCGAGAAGAGTGAAGCCGAGGAGGCCGCCTGATGACCACACTCGCGAACCGCTATGATATCGTTTTCCTTTTCGACGTCACGAACGGCAATCCCAATGGCGATCCGGACGCAGGCAACCTGCCGCGCATTGATCCGGAAACCAACTATGGCCTCGTGACCGATGTGTCGCTGAAGCGCAAGGTTCGAAACTACACCGAGCTCGCGAAGGGCGAGCAGCCGGGCTATCGCATCTATGTGCAGGAGGGTTCGATCCTCAACGATCGGCACCGCGAGGCCTACAAGGCGAAGCGGCCAGATGACGAGACAGTAGAGAAAGCCCCGAAGCTCAATCCAAAGAACGGCGAAGAAGCCAAGGCCATCACGAAATTCATGTGTGACAACTTCTTCGATGTGCGCACATTCGGCGCCGTTATGAGCACCGGCATCAACGCTGGCCAGGTGCGCGGTCCCGTACAGGTTGCCTTCGCCTCATCCGTGGAAAAGATTCTGCCGCTCGAAATATCTATTACGCGCATGGCCGCCACCAACGAGAAGGAGAAGGCCGAGCGGGAGAAAAATGGCAGCGACGAGCGCACCGAGAATCGGACCATGGGACGCAAGCACATCGTGCCGTATGGCCTCTATCGGACCCACATTTTTGTCAACGCGAAGCTTGCTGAGCGCACGGGTTTTGGTGAGGCGGATCTCGCCCATCTATTCGACGCGCTGAAGGGCATGTTCGAGCACGACCGTTCCGCAGCCCGTGGTGAGATGGCGTCTCGCAGCGTCATCGCATTCAAGCATGCCTCGCCGCTCGGCAATGCACCGGCACAGAAACTGTTCGAGCGCGTGAAGGTTCAGCGCAAAGTTGGCGACGACCTCTACGACCTCGGTAGCCCGAAGCTCGATAACTACCCGCCGGCTCGTGCCTATGCCGACTATGCCGTTGCAGTGGACCGTAGCTCGATTCCGGAGGGAATCGATATCATCGACGTGCTTTAAGCCGCGAGATGAACCAGCTCGACGAGCCTATCCCGATCTCGGCGCTGCAACACGCTGTCTTCTGTCTCAGGCAAGCAGCGCTGATTCACGTTGAGCGGCTATGGACTGACAATCGCCTGACTGCAGAGGGGAGCGTGTTGCACGAGGCGACGCACGATCCGGGAAAGCGGACCAGGGGAGCCATACGGCGCGTTACGGCGCTTCCTCTCGCCTGCCGCAGGCTCAATCTCGCTGGCATCGCCGATCTCGTCGAGTTCCGCTCCCGTGATGACGGAGGTGAAACGCCATTCCCGGTCGAGTACAAGCGCGGCAAGGCAAAACAGCACCGGGCCGACGAGGTGCAGCTTTGCGCTCAAGCATTCTGTCTCGAAGAGATGACGGGCGAGCCGGTTCCGGAAGGCGCGCTCTTCTATGCCGAGACGAAGCGGCGCGTTGTGGTGCCAATCGATTCCGATCTTCGGAAGCTTACGGAAGAGACTACGCTCGCCTTTGGTGCAATCCTCGCTCGCGGCCTCACACCGCCCGCCGAATATCGTGTCAATCGATGCCGTGCGTGCTCCCTGATCGAGTTATGCCGCCCCAGGGTCATTGGTCGCTCGGCGCTCGGATTTCGCGAGCGTGTCATTAGCGCCGCTCTCGAAGGGGGCGAGCCTGCGTGAAGAAGCTGCTCAACACGCTCTACATCACGACTGAGGGTGCCTCTCTTCGCAAGGACGGGGAGAACCTCGTTGCCGAGGTCGAGGGTATCGAGCGCGCGCGTATACCCTTCCACATGTTGAGCTCGCTGGTCGTGTTCGGGGCTGTCTTCGTCTCGCCGCCACTAATCCAGGCTCTGGCACCGATTGGGGTGTCGATCGTGTTGCTCGATCGCGCCGGGCGCTTTCAAGCCCGCATCGAGGGGCCTGTTTCCGGCAACGTGCTGCTGCGGCGCGCCCAGTATAGCGCATCCGACCAGCCGGACGAGATCGTGCGCAGCATCGTTTCGGCGAAGATCGTCAATCAGCGCTCCGTCCTTCAGCGCGCCCTTCGCGACTACGGCGCCGAGATGGCTCCATCCCTTCGGGGTGAAGTGGACGCTGTTGTCGAGCGGCAGGCGCAAATTCTGCGTCGCGTGGCCGTCGCATCGGACGGCATCGATTTTTTGCGCGGATGCGAGGGAGAGGCTGCGCAAGGCTACTTCGGCGTGTTCGGCGTACTTGTCCGCTCGCCTGACGAGGACATCCAGTTTCAGGGCCGCAGCCGCAGGCCTCCACTCGATCCTGTCAATGCGGTTCTGTCCTTTCTCTATACTCTATTGACTCACGACTGCCGCAGTGCTGCGGAGGGCGTCGGCCTCGATCCTGCAGTTGGATTCCTGCACCGAGAACGTCCCGGTCGCCCCAGCCTCGCCCTCGACCTAATGGAAGAATTGCGACCCATCTTCGTCGACCGTTTGGCGTTGTCTCTCATCAATCGTCGGCAACTACGATCACGAGACTTCGAGCGCCATGAGGGCGGCGCGGTTTTGCTCAACGACGAGGGGCGCAAAACAGCGCTAACCGCGTGGCAGGAGCGGAAGAAGGAGGAACGGCGTCATCCGTTCATAGAAGAGATGGCACCCCTGGGCCTAGTCCCATATCTTCAGGCTCAGCTCCTGGCGCGGCATTTGC
>JAFKKW010000395.1 GCA_017304275.1 Hyphomicrobiales bacterium
AGGAGCACGAGCTCGGTTTCGGCATCGACGATCTGGTGCGCGTACGCCATTCGATCTCGGAGGAGACGCGCGGCGAGACGGGCCTGATCTCCACCTCGCGCACCGACAGCCGCAACTTCCTCATCTCGGTCAAAAGCATGCATGAGCGTGCCGTGGCGCTGGTGGTGCTGGACCAGGTTCCGGTCTCTGCCAACCAGGACATCAAGGTCGATCTTACGGGTAAGGCGCCGACCAAGCAGAACGTCGACGACAAGCGCGGCGTGGTCGTGTGGGAGGGCAAGCTGGAGCCCGACCAGGAGCAGAGCATCGCGTTCGGGTATCGGGTGTCGTGGCCGTCGGCGAAGTCGGTGATCTATAGGCAGTAGGCAACGGGCAGCAGGGAACGGGCAGCCGACAGCAAGGTTAAGTGGCTGGCGAGGTTGAAAAAGGCTGTTTTGGGCTGAAATCTGCTTCCACTTTCGCTCCGGGCCTTTAAACGTAGGTCGTTGGTTCAGGCCCCGGCTCCAGCAGCCGGGGCCATTTCATGACAGTTGGTGGGAAGAATGGCGAACGTCGTGGTCGTCGGCGCCCAGTGGGGCGACGAGGGGAAAGGCAAGATTGTCGATTGGCTCTCGGAGCGGGCCGACGTGGTCGTGCGGTTCCAGGGCGGACATAACGCGGGCCATACGCTCGTCATCGGCGACGCGACCTACAAGCTTTCGCTGCTGCCGTCCGGCGTCGTGCGGCAGGGCAAGCTCGGCGTGATCGGCAACGGCGTGGTCGTCGATCCGTGGGCGCTGATCACCGAGATCGAGAAGCTCAAGGGTCAGGGGCTGGAGATCAGCCGCGAGAACCTGCGCATCGCGGAGAACGCGACGCTGATCCTGCCGTTCCACCGCGAGCTCGACGTGATGCGCGAGGAGGCGGCGGGCGACGGCAAGATCGGCACCACCGGGCGCGGCATCGGTCCGGCGTACGAGGACAAGGTCGGGCGGCGCGCGATCCGCGTGCAGGATCTGCGGAATTTCGAGACGCTCGGGCCGAAAATCGACCGCATGCTGCTGCATCACAACGCGCTCAGGCGGGGGCTAGGCCAGCCCGAGGTGAGCAAGGAGGCGCTGATCGCGGAGCTTCGTGACATCGCGCCCAAGGTGCTGCCGTATGTCGACGTGACCTGGGATCTGCTGGATCAGGAGCGCAAGGCGGGAAAGCGCATCCTGTTCGAAGGCGCGCAGGGCGCGCTGCTCGACGTCGATCACGGCACGTATCCGTTCGTCACGTCGTCGAACACGGTGGCGGCGCAGGCGGCGACGGGTGCGGGCATCGGGCCGGGCGCGCTCGGGTTCGTGCTCGGCATCGCGAAGGCCTACACGACGCGGGTTGGCGCGGGTCCGTTCCCGACCGAGCTGACGGATGAGGTCGGCGAGACGATCGGCCAGCGCGGGCACGAGTTCGGCACCGTCACGGGGCGCAAGCGGCGCTGCGGCTGGTTCGATGCGGTCTTGGTGCGGCAGGTGGCGAAGGTATCGGGTATCAACGGCATCGCGCTCACCAAGCTCGACGTGCTCGACGGGTTCTCCGAGGTGAAGGTCTGCACCGGCTATAAGCTCGATGGGGAGACGCTGTCGCGGTTTCCCGCCGGGCAGAACGCGCAGGCGCGCGTGGAGCCGATCTGGGAGACGTTCGAGGGTTGGTCGGAATCGACGCGCGGCGCGCGGCGCTGGGCGGACCTGCCGGCGCAGGCGGTCAAGTACGTGAAGTTCATCGAGGAGCTGATCGAGTGCCCGGTGACGCTGCTGTCGACGAGCCCGGAGCGCGACGACACGATCCTGATGAAGGATCCGTTCGAGGATTAAGGGAAGAAAATCGGCAATCGGCATTAGGCACCCGGCATTCGGGATATGACTTCCGTGTGCCGATTGCCTCGCGCCTCGTGCCGACTCTAGCGGCCTGAGATGAGGCCGCTGAAGTCGGCGAGGGCGCCGTCCGTCAGCTCGACGGCAAGGATGCGCGCCGGATTGACGGGCCCCGGGAAGGTGATCGATCCCGGTTTGACCGGCTTGAATCCGAAGCGGCCATAGTAGGTCTCGTCGCCGACGAGAACCACGATCCGGATACCGGCCGCGCGCGCGGCATCGAGTGCTTCCTTGATCAGCGCGCGGCCGTAGCCCTGGCCTGCGTGCTCGGGCGCCACGACGATGGGCCCCAAGAGGGCCGCGCCCGACTTGCCGCCGATCGAGACCTCGGACATGCGGATCGCGGCGACGACGCGGTCGCCGTCGGTCGCCAGGCGGCAGAAATCGGAGATCTCGCGACCCGGCCCCATCTGCTCGCGCACGCGGTAGGCGGTGCGCGCGAACCGGCCCGGCCCAAAGGCCCGGTCGTGCAGCGTGGAGATCAGGGGAATGTCGTCCGGCGTCGCGGGCCGGGTCGAGATTTTAGCGAGCATCGACGGTTTATCCTGGCGTACGTTCAGAGGCGGCGGCGCGTCAGCGCGCAAGGCGCGGCGACAACGCTCGTCGCGTACAGCTCTCGCTCAGGATCGTGGACCAGGTGCTCATGGCGCGCGGCTTTAGCATGGGCGGCGGGGCCGGTCCAGAGCCCGAACGTCGCCCTCTCGGCGGCGGATCTGTACCCCGGCCATCCCTGCGAAGCGTGGCTTCGCCCGGACGCCGGGATGACGTTGAATTGGGCATGCGATATCCGCAATTCCTAACGTCACCCCGGCGAAGGTCGGGGTCCAGACACGCCTCAGTAAGATGATGGCGTTGCCCCGGGGGGTTACCAATGCGGTGTGCGGGGCTCGGCGCTCACGATCTCGCGGATGCGCTGCCGGGTCGGCGGATTAATGGTGTCGGGCAGGGCGTCGCAGGGAAACAGGGCTTGCTCGGCGATCTCGCGATTGGGCGGCGGAACGGCGTCCTGGCGCCAGGCCCGGACGACGAACAGGGCGATGTGGTCGCCCGGGAAAAAGTGATGGTTGGCGTAGAGGCCGAAAAGCTCCGGCGCTCCGGTCAGCGTGACGCCCGCTTCCTCCGCGAGTTCGCGGCCGAGCGCGTCCTCGACGGTTTCGCCGCGCTCGACGCCGCCGCCCGGGAAATGCCAGCCGGGACGGTAGGTGTGGCGGATCAGAAGCACGCGGTTGTCAGCATCGAGAACGGCGCCTTGCGCGCCCAGCGTCAAGCCGCGAGAGTAGCGCCAGTATCGTTGCAGCGCCTTGCGGATCATTTTCTCGGGCGGCACGCCGTATCTCCGACACTCAGGGCTTTGCGGCTCGAGGGCATATGACCGAGACTTTCACGCTTGTCCACATGTCCGATGTGCATCTCGGGCCGCTCGAGGGCGTCCCGCTCCGGCATCTCAACACGAAACGCGCGCTCGGGTACCTGAACTGGCAACGCGGGCGGCGGTTCGTGCATCTGCGCAGCGTCGCGGACCGGATCGCGGCGGATGCGCTGGCACAGACTCCGGATCATATTGCGGTGACGGGCGACCTCGCGAACCTGGGCCTGCCGGGGGAATATGCGAGCGCGCTCGCCTGGCTCGAAGCGCTGGGCGACCCGGCGCAGGTGTCGGTCGTGCCCGGCAATCACGACATCTACACGGGCCGGCTCGGCGGTGCGTCGTGCCTCGAGACCTGGGCGCCGTTCATGCGCGGCAACGAGGGACCGGCGCAGGACGGGCCGGTGCGCTTCCCGTACGTTCGCACGCTCGGGCCGGTGGCGCTGATCGGGCTCAACTCCGCCGTGCCGACGCCGCCGTTCGTTGCCGCCGGGCGGCTCGGCGCGGCGCAGATCGCCGACGTTGCGACCTCGCTCGATCGGCTGGGGCGTGCCGGCTATATCCGTGTCGTGCTCATCCATCATCCGCCGCTGCAGGGACAGGCGCCGCCCCGGCGCGCGCTGCAGGATGCGGCCGCGTTCGCCGATGTGCTCGATCGCCATGGGGCGGAGCTCGTGCTGCACGGGCACAACCACCAGCAGATGCTCGCCTGGCGTCGGCATTCGGAGCGCGGCATTCCGGTGCTCGGCGCGGCGTCGGCCTCGGCGGGGCAAGCGCACAAGGAGGAGCCGCTCGCGCGCTATCACGTGCTGCGCATCCGGCGCGCAGACGGCGCGGTGCACATCGATTGCGAGATCCGCGGCTTTGCCGAAGCGAGCGGCGCCGTGGTGCGGTTGGCGCGGCAGGACCTCGTCATGCCCGCGGCGTAACGCGGAGCAACAGGGCGGTGGTATCGTCGGAGGTTTTGGCGCGCGGATAGCGCTTGCAGTCCGCGTCCGCCCTCTCGAGCGCGCGCAACTCGTCGAAGAGCGGAGCGAGGCCGTTGGTCCAGGCGGCGGTGAAGAGACGCTCGGTGTCGTAGGCGCGGAATATGTCGACGAGCCGCAGGAGGCCGTCGGACGCCAGGAGGATGCGGCTACCCGGCGCCACCTCGAGCGTGCCGTGGCGGACCATCGTCGGCGGCGGAGCCGTGATCGAGAACACGCCATAGCCGCCCGGTGTGTTCATGTGCGCTCGTACGGCGCGCAGTCGCGGCCAGAGGTCGTCGCGCGAGAGTGGGACTGGTGCGGCAGTGGCGTTTTGCGATCTTCCGGTGAGTGCATCCGCGACCCAGCGATCGCCTGCGTCCTCCTCGGCGACGCCGATTTTCATCAGGCGCTTGCCGTCGTGGGCGAGCAACGTGCAATCGCCGACGCTGACGAACTCAATATGGCCGTGCTCGCGTGCGCGGATGATGACAGCGGATGCCGAGGGATGATCCGCGCGTCCCGCAGGCGGTCTGCGGGCAGAGGCTGCGAATTCGGGCGCCAGACGATCGGCGACGACCGCAGGCAGCTCCGCCAAAGAAGCGTGCGCTTCTGCGTCCAATCCACTCAGCACGGCGTGCATGGCGGCCGCGAACCAGGACGCATCGGAGGCGGCGTGTGTCAGCGGCTCCGGCACGACATCGGTCGCACCGTCGATCACCCAGGCGAGCGGCGGGGCGACGCCGGCGCGATCCTCGTTCTCGGCGCCGCTGGCGATGGTTCGAATATCGACGGTTTCAAGGACCATTTTTGTTCACATTTTTTGCATGCATAAGGCGGCTTTTAGATGTCATGCGGCCGATTGCCGAGGCAGACGAAACGCCATCCCATGCTAGTGTCCGCACCTTCGGAAACGGATGCGGAGCACCCGGGAGTGCCGCGTTTCAGACGCCATCTCAAGATCAATCTCGCCTTACAGGGCGGCGGCGCGCACGGCGCCTTCACCTGGGGCGTGCTCGACCGGCTGCTCGAGGAGGAGAAGCTCTCCTTCGGGTGGATCTCGGCGACCAGTGCCGGCGCGGTGAATGCGGTCGCGCTGGCGTCGGGGCTCGCGTCGGGCGGACGCGAGGGCGCGCGGGCCAAGCTGCGCGAGGTATGGGAGGCGGTGCACAAGGCGGGCGTTCCCGATCTCCTGCGTCTCAATCCGTTTCTCGCCGGCTTGAGCAACTCGAACGCGTTCGCGCATGTGGCGAGCTTCCTGTCACCTTACGACTTCAATCCGCTCGGCTACGATCCGTTGCGCACGCTGCTGACGGATACCATCGATTTCGACGGCATCCGCAAGCACGCGCCGGTCGAGCTGCTGATCGCGGCGACGGAGGTCGCGACGGGCCGGCCGCGCCTGTTCCGGCGCGCGGAGATGTCGGTCGAGGCGGTGCTGGCCTCGTCCTGTCTGCCGACGCTGCACCGGACGGTCGAGATCGACGGCGTCGGATACTGGGACGGCGGCTTCTCGAAGAACCCGGACCTCATCACTCTGGCGATGGAGAGCCCGGTCAGGGATACGCTGCTGGTCGAGATCAATCCGCTCGAGCGGCGCGAGCTGCCCAAGGGCGCGCGCGAGATCGCCGGCGCGGTGAACCGGCTGACGTTCAACGCGCCGCTGCTGCGGGACGTCGAGATGATCCTGGCCGTGCGGGAGACGCTGCGTGGACGCTTCGGCGCGAAGCGCGGGCCGCAGGGGGCGCTTGCCACGCACCGGTTCCATCTGATCGAGGCGGGGCGTTATACGTCCTCGCTGTCCGACGACAGCAAGCTCAAGCCCGATCTCGGGCTGTTCACGTATTTGCACGCGGCGGGGCGAACGCAGACGAGCAAGTGGATCGAACGGCACATGAGCGCGATCGGTCGGCGCGAGACGGTCGACCTTGTGCAACGCTTCCAGGCGAGGGGGGCTACGCCATCGTCGGACGACGAACGCGACGACGGAACCGCCCCCAACGTCGCGGCGTCGCGGGTTTGACGCTCGTCGTCGATACGGCGGGGCATGTTGCCCCCTGGGCTCTCAGCGCCGCCGCCGTCGCGTCGTCGCTTAGCCGGGATGACGGGATGAGCGGACGCTGAGATCTGCGGCGGGTGCGTCTGGACCCCGACCTTCGTCGGGGTGACGTTGCTATGGGGTGGAGCGGATTGGACAAACCTCCCGTCATCCCGGCGCAGGCCGGGATCCAGATACATATGAGTCCGCGTGAGTCCGCGCGTTTCCGACTGAGCCCGCGCGTTTCTGATGAGGCGTGTTCAACCTGTCAGGGGCCGATGAGGCGGGCGTAGCCTTCCTCGAGCGATGTCTCGAGCAGCCCTTTGTAGATCTTGTACTCGGGGGTCTTCGGCGTGAGCTCGCCCAAGGCCAGCGATTTGAACTCCTGGCGTTTCAGGTAGACGATCGGCGACGCCACGGGGACGAACATGGCGCGCTGCTTGTTCAGCGTCGTGATGATGCCGCGCATCTCGTCGTTCTGGTCGATCTGCGAGACCAGGACCATGCGCATGGCGCCTTTTGTCAGCGATACCAGATGAATGTACATGGACGAGGCGGGCACGTAGAGGCGGCCGCGGTGCGAGAAGGGCGCGTCGGGGCGCTCCCGCTCCTCGAAGAGCAGGCTCGGCCATTCCGGGTCCCAGACGATGTCGGTGCGGTAGGCGACGATGGTGTCCGGCTTGGCGAACGCGGGGCGGATGGTGAGGTAGCTGCCGATGTAGTGGTCGACGGCAGCGCGCGTGTAGGCGCCCATGTAAACCGGGGCGACGACGCCGCCTTCGCCCTTGAGCTCCATCGGCTGGGCCGTCGACATGGAGCCGAACCAGGATTCCTTGAGGCGCTGGTAGTCGAGCCCGAGCACCATCGCCACGTCGAACAGCGTCTGCTCGCGGACCGGCTTGCCGTGCAGGAGGTTCTGGATGGTCTTCTCGTGGCAGTCGGCCGCGTCGGCCAGCTCAGCCTGGGTGAGCTTCTTCTCGACCATGGCGGTGCGAATGAGCTCGACCGCAGCAACGCGCTCTTTGCTGCCAGGTTTCGGTTTCATTGCGACGACGCACCCCGTGGATAACAACTTTCCGCAATATACCGGATTTTGCCGCCGCCCCAAGCCCCTTGGGAAACAGCGTCAACGCCGGGGGTGTGCCGGCAAAGAAAAAAGGCGGACCGCATGAACGGTCCGCCTCTGCAACTCGAACGTTTCCGGCTGGATCAGCCGCGGCCCAGCACCGAGATCGAGACCGGGGCGACGCCCGACTGCGTCATGCCGATGACGCCGGCCGCGCCGCGCGAGAGGTCGATGATGCGGCCCTTGATGAAGGGACCACGGTCGTTGATGGTCACCGTCACCGAGCGGCCGTTGTTGCGGTTGGTGACGAGCACGCGGGTGCCGAAGGGCAGCGTGCGATGGGCAGCGGTCAGACCGCCCGGGTTGAAGCGGGCGCCGGAGGCCGTCATCTGGCCCTGCCAGTAGTAGGACGCCATGCCGTGCGAGCCACCGCCGTACGAGCCGGAGGCATCCGTGCGCTTGGCCTTCTTGTAGGTGACGTGCTTCCTGGTCGACTTCTTGTAAGCCGACTTCTTGTGGGCTGCCTTCCGATAGGCAGCCTTCTTGTGCTTCTTATAGCTGGCCTTCTTGTAGGCCCTCTTCGAGGCGTGCGATGCTTTACCGGAAGCCTCGTGCCGCTCGTGGGCTGCGCTCGCCGGCTGGGCGCCCATCAGGCCGATCGAAAGGGCCGCGAGAGCCGCGAAAGCAAGATACCGCATGATCTAATCTCCATTCATCCCAGCGACAGTGCTGCGGCTCGGAAACGGTCTGCCCCGGACAGGCCTGCCGGTCCCCCCAAGGGACACAAAGTACGGGCCTTCCGCCCTCCTGGCGGATTTCTTTCAACTCACCAAAGTGATGGGCAACCGATACGAAGCGAAAGCCTAAGCTCAACTCCAGAACGTGTTCTGTCACTCCAATATTCGGGGGCTTTCTTGTTGCTCCACGTT
>JAFKKW010000396.1 GCA_017304275.1 Hyphomicrobiales bacterium
GGAACGCGTCGCGCGCCAGCGCATAGATCTCCTCGGCCAGCGCATCCGTCATCGCATAGCACCCGGCCGACTTGCACTTGCCGTGCACCATCAGCGCTTCGCCCGTGCGCCCGAGCGCGCGGTCGTAGGCGTTGGGATAGCCGATGTTGAAGGCCAGATAGAACTTCGAGTTCGGGTTCATCTGGTTCTGGGAGATCGTGTAGAAGCCCTCGGGCGCCTGCTTGTCGCCTTGCGCCTGCTTGGGGCCGAGCTCTCCGGACCAGTTGCAGATCGGGTAGGTCTTGAAGTGGTAGAAGCGCCCGTCGTCGCGCATCTTCCAGACTTCGAGCTCCGACTCTTCCTTGAAGATGCGCACGAAGATCGGCGCCGCCGTGCTCATGCCCTTCTTGCCGAGCAGCGAGATGGTTTCAGCGGTGAGCGGCTGTTCGGACGGCGGCAGAAGCTCGGGCGCAGTCGAGCAGCCAGCGAGCAAAGCGCCAGCGAGCCCGGCCGAGAGCACGAGCTTGAGACGGGACATGAGCCTGTCAGCGAGGATCTTTAGACGCACACGCATTCCCCCTGGCGCATACGAAGACCATCAGACCGAAATCGTGAAGATTTCATTAACGTTACGAATTTGCCAAAGTTTTCAGTGTGGGAGCTTGATTGTCAAGCCTGCCCGCCAAATGCGGCCCCGGTGGGGCTGCGCCCGACTCGCGCTTACAACTGACGACCGATACCGAGGAAGCGGTCGTGGCGCAAGCTCCTGATTTCGGCGGGAGTTTTGCCGTCGAACTCGGCCAGAGCCTTGGCGATGGCATCCCCGGTTGTCTGCACGGCGAGCGCCCGGTCGCGATGCGCGCCGCCCACAGGTTCGCGGATAATGACGTCGATGACGCCCAGCGTATCGAGATCCTGGGCCGTGATCTTCATGTTGGTGGCGGCATCGATCGCCTTCGACGAATCGCGCCACAGGATCGAGGCTGCCGCTTCCGGCGAGGCAACGGTGTAGATCGAGTGCTCGAGCATCAGGATCTTGTTGGCCGCCGCGATGGCGATGGCGCCGCCCGAGCCGCCCTCGCCGATCACGACGGCGATCACCGGAACGCCGATCTCGAGGCACTTGTCGGTCGAGCGCGCGATGGCTTCGGCCTGCCCGCGCTCTTCGGCGCCGATGCCGGGATAGGCGCCCGCTGTATCGACGAGCGTGATCACCGGCAGGTTGAACTTGTCGGCCATCTCCATGAGCCGCACGGCCTTGCGATAGCCCTCGGGCCGCGCCATGCCGAAGTTGTGACGGATGCGCCCTTCGGTGTCGGATCCCTTCTCGTGTCCGATGACGACCACGGGCCGACCCCGGAAGCGGCCGAGGCCGCCCATCACGGCTTCATCCTCGGCGAAATAGCGGTCGCCTGCGAGCGGCGTGAAGTCCTCGATCAGGAGCGAGACGTAATCGAGGAAGTGCGGCCGGTCCGGATGGCGCGCCACCTGCGTCTTCTGCCACGGCGTGAGCTTGCCGTAGGTGTCGACGAGCGCCGCCTTGGCCTTCTGCTCGAGCTTCTTGATCTCGTCCGAGATCGACACGCCCTCGTCGCCCTCGAGCGTCTTGAGCTCCGAGACCTTGCTTTCGAGCTCGGCGATCGGCTTCTCGAAGTCGAGATAGGTGCGAACGGCAATCGGGCGGTCGGGTTTCGTGGGTTCCAAGGGGGCCTCTTGCGGCAACGCGTGCGCGGGGGTCCGGTGGTCAGGGTATATCCGGAAAACCGGGCGCACGTTGACCGTTTCCCGGAATTACTGTCAACACCCCCGTGCTTTTTCGTAAACGCACCGCGTCCGAGTCACGGGAATTCAGACTTGGCGGTCCTCAGGACGGAACAAGCACTGCCACCAATCGACGTATCTGGATCCCGGCCTGCGCCGGGATGACGTTTAACTATGGGAGGCGGTTGCCGAAATTCTCCGTCACTCCGGCGAAGGCCGGAGTCCAGACACGTTTCCGCATTCCAAGCCGTTGATCAGTCCCTATGGGTCTTTTTTCGCCAGCGGATGATGCTCGGTGACGAGCCGTTTCAGCCGTTCCTCGAGCACGTGGGTGTAGATCTCGGTCGTCGAGATGTCGGCGTGTCCGAGCAGGCTCTGCACGCTCCGCAGGTCGGCGCCCCGGTCGAGCAGGTGGCTTGCGAACGCGTGCCGCAGCACGTGCGGTGAGACCCGCTCCGGGTCGATTCCAGCTCCCGCGGCCGTCTCCTTGAGGTCCTGTGCGAAGCGCTGTCGTGTCAGGTGTCCGCCCTCGGCGCGGGAAGGGAACAGATAGCGTGTGGCGACCATCGGCGCCACGCCGTCCTCGGGTGCGACCCCGAGTGCGAGATAGCGGGCGAGCGCCGCCCGCGCGCTGCCGTTGAGCGGCACCAGCCGCTCGCGTCCGCCCTTGCCGCGGATGCTGAGCAGGCGCGGGTCACCCTTGAGCACGCTGCGCGGCAGCGACACCAGCTCCGTGACGCGCATGCCGGTCGCATAGAGCATTTCGAGCAGACAATGGTGGCGCACGGCGCGCACGAGATCGCGCCCGCTCAAGCCGTCGGCCGCCCGCGCCGCGGTCGTGATGAGCCGGTCCACCTCGTCGACGGAAAGCGTCTTCGGCAGCGTGCGTGCCTTTCCAGGCGCAGCGATGCCCTCGGCCGGGCTCTCGGCCACGACGCCTTCCGCTTCGAGGAACTTGTAGAGTTGGCGCACCGCCGAAAGCCGCCGCGCGCGCGAGGTCGGCTTCAGGCCCGCAACCGACAGCTCCTGCAGATAGCGCGAGACGTCGCCCTTTCGCGCACCCGTGACGGCGACGCCGGAGCGGCGGAGGAAGTCCACGTAGTCGGCAAGGTCACGCCGGTAGGCGTCGAGCGTATTCGCGGCGGCTCCCTTTTCCGCCGTCATCATTTCGAGGAAAGCCGTGATCTGGCGCTGGTCGTCGCTCATCGTTATGCGGTTTCACTGGCTGATCGCGCGCGGCCATGCCTCGAACAGGCCTTCGAGGGCAAGCTGGCGGGCTTCGGCCGCGAGGCCCGCCCGCTTGAGCGCGCGCAACGCATCGCCGAGCGCGATCATATGCGCGCCGTCCGCGCCCTCGGGACCGATCGTGCGCATCGCGAGCAGCACAGTACGGCCGAACTGCCGCTTTTGCGAGGCCTCCGCGAGTTGCGACAGCACACCCGTGTCCGGCAGATGCCCGGCCGCCGGTTGCGGCGATTGGCTCGCGAGGTCCCAGAGCCCGGGCGTAACCGCGATATCGAGCGCATCGAGAACGGTTACCAGGCGGTGCAGAATGGCCGGATCGAAATGGCCATGCCGGGCGAGCGACTCGACGGCGGCGAGACTCTGTGGAGCGTTTTGCGAGGGGTCTGCGATCTCGGCCAGCGCAAGCCAATGCGCGAGCGGATCCGGCGCGCTCTGGCTCGCGGTATAGGGAGAATCCGCGAGGCTTGCCCACGGACGCACGCCGTCGGTGCGCCCGCTGGCGATGCCGACCTCGATGGCCGTCTCGGCGAACCAACTGATTTCCGGGACCGGCGCCAGCGCTCGTGTCGGTTCGGCCATGAGGGTGAGCGCAGGACGGTAGAGGTGCGCGCGGCGCGCCTCGTCGAGAAAGGCCCGGATCGAGCGCGCCTTCTTCTGAGGTGTCTGCTCCCGCTCGGCGGCAACGAAAAGCTTCGCGCGCTCGATGGTGCCCGCGTCGCCGCCTGCGCCCTCGGTACGGTAGAGCGGCGCCAGATCCTCGGCCGGAATCACGTTGAGCACCACCGCCGCCTCGCCCGCCGCGAGCCGTACGTCGGGTGCCACGCGCGGGTCGCCGGCGAGGCCGGCCAGCAGCGCGGGCGAGGCGCCCGCAATGAGCTTCGCCCGGTCCGGCGGTCCGCCGAGCGCGGCGATGCGATAATCGAGCAGCGACAGTTTCACGCCCGACGGGATCTCCGGTTTGAGCCCGCTGGACACGGCATCGAGGAAATCCACGCCCGCCCCGCCGAGGTCGAGCTCACGCAGCAGGCCCGCCTGGATGGCGGCCGCCGCCGTGTCGCCACGCTGGAGGGCGCAGGTCCCGGTGATGAGGAGGATGTCTGCCTGCATCGGCTTCGGCAGCGCGGACTGCCGGGAGAGCAGGCCGCGGGCGATCTCGCACCCCCGCTCCATATTGCCGAGACCGACCTCGCTGCGCGCTTTGAGCGCCAGCAACAGCGGATCGCTGTCGCCTGCAAGATCGCGTGCGAGCACCGCCGCCACTTCGTCGATCAGGCCCGACTGGTCCAGCGCCTCGACGCGAAGGGCCGTGAAACGTGCGTCGTCCGTGCCCGCAACCGGCACCGTCTCCGATCCGATCAGCCGCCGCCAGAGCGCGTTGAGCGTCGGCGACCGCGGCGGAAGCTCGAGTGCGGCGATGGACTCGGCGAATTGCTGGGCCGATAGCCCGCTCCAAAGCTCGTGCGGCAAGCCCGAGCCGTCCGCCGACAGCACCGGGTCGAGCTCCTCGCGGATGATACCCCGCCCCTGCTCCTCGTAGGCGGCCGGCGGCGCCAGGTCTTCCTGCAGGAAACTGCGGTCGCGCCGCTGCGCATGGGCCGGCGGCGCGAGCGCGATCGAGAGGGCGAAGGCTGCCAGGACAACATCGATCGGGCGGGGCGCAGAGGGCCTGCCGGTGGTCATGGGGTCGCTTCGGGCTTTCGAATCTTGACCCCGGGCACCGCCTTGACCACCTCGTGCTGGGCGGGCTCGAACTGGTGGGCGAGGACGTACAGCCCGGTGGAGATTATCGCCACCAGCGACCCGGCAGAGACAAGGAAGCGGAAAAGGCTCGGCATCGCAGGAATGGGCTCGGATGAAGCGCCCGGGCGCGGGCTGGGCGTGAGGCTAGCTATGTCCGGCCCAAGATGGCGCGATTATGACTGATTAAGTCTTACCCGAGGGAAAGAATCGACCGCAATCGTGCCGTTCGCTCGCCATGGAGCCGCAAGTTGCAGTATGACTTGGCCGGCGCCGGAATTCGATCCGGAGCCGGCCTTACGCGCCAGCCCGTAACCGTTAAGCCGGGGGCCGGCCGGAACCGACAGAGACGAATGGAGCAGGACAAGGACATTGTCGAGAATGTGCGTCGGGCGCTGGGACAGCGCTCGCTGGTCCTTGTCGGCCTGATGGGCTGCGGAAAGTCCTCGATCGGCAAGCGTCTCGCCGGCAGGCTGACGCTCCCCTTCATCGACGCCGACGAGGAGATCGAGCGCGTCGCGCAGAAATCCATCAGCGAGATCTTCGCCGACCACGGCGAGGCATTCTTTCGCGATCGCGAGGCGAAGGTGATCGCGCGGTTGCTGGACAACGGGCCGCAGGTGCTGGCGACCGGCGGCGGCGCGTTCATCACGCCGGAGACGCGCCGGAAGGTACGCGAGGCCGGGATCTCGATCTGGCTCCGCGCCGAGCTGCCGGTTCTCATGCGCCGCGTCGGCAAGCGCGACACGCGCCCGCTGCTGAAGGGCGGCGATCCCGAGCAGGTGATGAAAGATCTGATGGCGGCCCGCTACCCGATCTATGGTGAAGCCGATCTCACGGTCGAAAGTCGCGACGTCCCGCACGATGCCATTGTCTCGGAGATCGTCGCCACCCTGGCGCGCCACCCGGCCTTGGCGCAACCGACCTCGATCTGATACGTCTCAGACTTGGAACCCACCCGCCGACAAGAAGATAAAGATTCGATGCCGACTCTCGCTCATTCGCTCGCCGCAACGACCCGCGCCGCCCGCACGGTCAACGTCCCGCTCGGCGGACGCGCCTACGACGTTCTGATCGGCCCGGACCTTCTCGCGGAGGCGGGGCGCCTCGTCGCTGGTCGCCTGGGCAAAGCCCGTTGCGGCATCGTCACCGACGAGAATGTCGCACGGCATCATCTCGCGGCGCTGGAGGTTAGCCTGAAGGCGGAAGGCCGTCACAAGGGCTCCATCGTGCTTCCCGCGGGCGAGCCGACCAAGAGCTTCCGCGAGTTGGGACCCTTGTGCGAGCGGCTGCTCGAGATGGGTCTCGAGCGCGGCGATCTCGTCGTCGCCTTCGGCGGCGGCGTCATCGGCGATCTCGCCGGGTTCGCGGCTGGCATCCTGCGCCGCGGCGTGCGCTTCGTGCAGATCCCGACCACGTTGCTTGCCCAGGTCGACAGCTCCGTCGGCGGCAAGACCGGCATCAACACGCCGCAGGGCAAGAACCTGATCGGCGTCTTTCACCAGCCCGCGCTGGTCATTGCCGACACCGATGTCCTGAAGACGCTGCCCGCCCGCGAGATGCGTGCCGGTTACGCGGAGGTCGTGAAATACGGCCTGCTCGGCGACGCGGGGTTCTTCGGCTGGCTGGAGCAGGCTTATGACGGAATTTTCTCCTACGACCAGGAAACGCTCGTCACCGCCATCGAGACCAGCGTCAAGGCCAAGGCCGCCATCGTTGCCCGCGACGAGCACGAGACCGGCGACCGCGCGCTTCTGAACCTCGGGCATACCTTCGGCCACGCGCTCGAAGCCTGGACCGGATACTCGGATCGCCTGCTGCACGGCGAAGGGGTGGCCATCGGCATCTGCCTCGCGTTCCGCTTCTCCGAGGGCCTCGGGCTCTGTCCGGCCGGCACGGCGGAGCGCGTCACGCGTCATATCGCGGCCGTCGGTCTTCCGACCCGCCTCTCCGATATCCCGGGCGGTAAGGCCGACGCCGATGAGCTGGTGCGCCTGATGGGACAGGATAAGAAGGTCAAGGACGGCCGCCTGACGTTCATCCTCGTCCGCGGCATCGGCGAAGCGTTCATCTCGCGCGATATTGACGAGGCAACCGTGCGTGATTTCCTCGCCCGCGAGATTGCAACGTCGTGATGAGCTCGATCGCGTCCCAGCTCCTGATCGCGATTTTTCTGCTGGCGGCCAACGCGTTCTACGTCGCGGCCGAGTTCGCCCTCGTCAAGAGTCGCGGCTTTCGCGTCAAGGCGATGATCGAGCGCGACGAGATCGGCGCGCGGCTCGTGCGCGACATCATGAGCAACATAGAGCCCTATCTCGCCTGCTGCCAGCTCGGCATCACGATGGCGTCGCTCGGGCTCGGCTGGGTCGGTGAGCCGGTGGTCTCGGCGTTGCTGGGGCCGCTGCTGGCGCCGCTCGGGCTGCCGGACTCGGTGTTGCATTTTACCTCGTTTCTCACCGGCTTTCTCGTGTTCTCCTCGCTCCACATCGTGCTCGGCGAGCAGGTGCCGAAGACCCTGGCGATCCGCCAGCCCGAGCCGGTCTCGCGCTGGATCGCGTATCCGCTGCACATATCCTATCGCGTGTTCTACCCGCTCAATTGGCTGCTGAACGGCGCCTCGCGCGCCATTCTCTCGGCGATGGGCGTGCAGGAATCCGCGCAGCACGAGGTCCTGACCGGCGCCGAGATCGAGGGACTCGTCGGCGAATCCGCCGAGCACGGCAAGATTGCGAGCGGCGAAGCCGAATACATCCAGAACGTCTTTCGTTTCGGCGAGCTGCAGGTCGCCGACATCATGATCCATCGCACCAAGATGGAGACCTTCGACGTTGCCGACAGCCCGCAGGCGATCATCGACGAGGTTCTGCGCTCTCAATATACGCGCGTGCCGATCTGGAAGGACGAGCCCGAGAATATCGTCGGCATGCTCAATACCAAGGATCTTCTGGGCGCGCTCGCGGCAGCCAATTGGGACGTGAGCAAGCTCGATGTCATGAGCATCGCCGCGACGCCGTGGTTCGTGCCCGACACGACCACCCTCAAGGATCAGCTCGCGCAGTTCCTGAAGCGCAAGGCGCAGATGGCCATGGTGGTGGACGAGTACGGCGAGGTGCAGGGCCTGATCACGCTCGAGGACATCCTCGAGGAGATCGTCGGCCAGATCACCGACGAGCACGACACCGCCGAGCTGCACATCCGTCCGCAGGCCGACGGCACCGTCAATGTCGACGGTTCGGTCCCGGTGCGAGACCTCAACCGCCACATGGACTGGGACCTGCCGGAGGATGAGGCGACCACCGTCGCCGGGCTCGTCGTACACGAGGCGCAGATGATCCCGGAGCCGGGTCAGATATTCACCTTCTACGGCTATCGCATGGAGATCCTGCGCCGCTCGCGCTTCTCCATCGGCCCGGGCTATCTCGACAACGTGCTCGAGGATCTGCCCTTTGCCATGCTACTGGTCGATGCCGGCATGCACATCCACTATGCCAACCTCAACGCCGACACCATG
>JAFKKW010000397.1 GCA_017304275.1 Hyphomicrobiales bacterium
ACCTCGACCTTGGAGCCGAGCGCCTGCCAGAACGCCGTGAGCTTCTCGACCGCCGCCGTGTCGGCATCCGGGCCCGGCGTCAGGATGCACCAGCGTCCGTCGAACAGTTCCGCAAAGCCGGATTCCGGACCGGATTGCTCGGTGCCCGCGATCGGATGCCCGGCGACGAAATGCACGCCCTTCGGCACATGCGGGCTGACGTCGTTGACGATCGCCGCCTTGACCGATCCCACATCGGTCAGGATCGCGCCTGGCTTGAGGCTGCGCGAGATCTCTTTCGCGATCGGCCCGCACAGCCCGACCGGCGTACAGAGGATGACGAGATCGGCCCCCTCCGCAGCCTCCGCCGGCGTCACGTACCCTTGCTCGATGAGGCCGAGCCGCATGGCCGTCTCGACCGTGGCCGGCGTGCGCGCCGAGCCGACGATCTCGCCCGCGAGGCCAGCGCGCCGCGCGGCATGGCTGATCGAGGAGCCGATGAGCCCGATGCCGATCAGCGCGATGCGCTCGAACATGGGTTTGCTGGTCCGCTCGCTCATGCGCGCGCTCCGACGAAGGCTTTGAGCGCGTCCACGACCTTGCGGTTCTCCGCTTCCGTGCCGATGGTGATGCGCAGCGCGCCGGGGAGCCCGTACCCCGCCACGCGGCGCACGATGATGCCGCGCGCCTTGAGGAACGCATCGCACGCCGCCGCATCGCGGCCCGCGCTCGGCGGGAAATGCACGAGGATGAAGTTGGCGACGCTCGGCGTCACCGAAAGACCGAGCTTTTCGATCTCGCCCGTGAGCCAGGGCAGCCACTCGTCGTTGTGGCGCACCGACGCCTCGATATGCGCCCAGTCATCCATGGCCGCCGCACCCGCCGCGATCGATGGCGCGGAAAGATTGAACGGCCCGCGAATGCGGTTGAGCGCATCCGCGATCGCCGACGGGCAGTACGCCCAGCCGATGCGCAATCCCGCGAGCCCGAAGATCTTGGAGAACGTGCGCGTCATAACGGTGTTCTCGGTGGTGGCCACCAGTTCGAGACCCGCCTCGTAGTCGTTGCGGCGCACGTACTCCGCATAGGCCGCATCGAGCAGCAGCAGCACGTCGCCCGGCAGCCCAGCGCGCAGCCGGCGCACCTCGTCGATGCCGAGATAGGTCCCGGTCGGATTGTTCGGGTTGGCGAGAAACACGATCCGCGTGCGCGGCGTGACGCGCTTGAGGATCGCGTCGACGTCGGTCCTGTAGTTGGTCTCGGGCGCAACCACCGGCGTCGCACCTGCCGCCAGCACGACGATGCGGTAGAGCAGGAAGCCGTGCTCGGTGAACAGCCCCTCGTCGCCGGGCCCAAGGTAGGCATGCGCGATGAGGCTGATCAGCTCGTCCGAGCCGGCCCCGCAGACGATGCGGTCGGGCTTGAGGCCGAAGCGGCGCGCGATGGCTTGGCGCAGCGCCGTCGCCTGCCCGTCGGGATAGCGCTCGAGCGCCGCCCCGGCAGCCGTGAAGGCCGCGACCGCCTTGGGGCTGGGCCCAAGCGGCGTTTCGTTCGACGACAGCTTGACGGGCGGGAGCCCCCCCGCGACGTGGCTCTCGCCCGGCACATAGGCTTCGATATCGAGCACACCGGGACGGGGTTTCGGAGCGAGCGGGGCCATCGGACAAGGCTTCCAGGACTGACGTGAGCGCCCATGGGTCGGTCGACCGGCGCGGCGAGGCCCCGTGATACCGAGGGCATCGAAAAAGCGCAAAGGTTTAAGCGCCGCCACGGGTTGGCGCCCTCGCGATGCCGGACCAGACGCCGCCGCCGGCCCTTTACCAACTCTTAGGTGCAAATCCTCGATGCTCAATCTTGGGTTGAATACGGACGCAGTCCGCTATTCGATAGCGAATGAACAGTTCAAGGATCGGGAAAAGTGAGCGCTCGGCGATGCCAAATTCGATTCATTTTCATCCCCGCGCTTCTGCTGTTTCTCGCATCGGGCTCGAAAGCCGCCGCGGATAAAATCGGCGCCAGCAATCTTCCGGCAACAATGCCGGCTTTGAAAGGCCGTATTGCGGAGAATGAAAAGGCAACCTCGGCCGTCGTGGTCGCAACCGGCATCGGTGCAACATCGAACGCCGGTCCCACGCTGATGGAACAACCCAGCATCTTCCTGGACCGCGCCATCGGCTACGCCACGTCGCAACACACGCCGTTCGGGCAGATCGATGCGAGTTTCAACTTTTCCGACCGCCACTACACCGCATTCGACGACGCCGACGAGCAATCGATCGCAGCCACCGCGGCCTTGACCCGGGACTGGAAGGGACAACAGACACTTCTGAGCTTGGCGTTCTCCAAGGATCGCGACGTCGAGGAACGACTGACGCAGGTTGTCCTCTCCGCCACCCACACCTGGACCGACGGCAGCGTGAAACCCTACATCAAGGCAGAGGCGGCGTTGCTCGATTACGGCGATATCCCCGATGGCCTCGATGCGTTCCGGAATCAGGACGATCGCGACCGCATTTCCTCGAAGGCGACGCTCGGCCTGCGCCTGACACTGATCGATCACGTCGAGATGGAGATCGGTGCCGGCATCGACACCAAGACCTACCTCGAACGCTACGACGATTTCGGCATCAGGCGCGACAGCGTCTCCGTCTTTCCGCTGATCGGCCTCGGATACACGGGCGAGCGGGGATCCATTCGCGCCCTTTACACGCCGTTATGGCGCTCCTATCGCGAGGATCTGTTCCAGGATGCCTGGAAACACGCCTACGCCATCGAGGGCGATGTGACGATTACAGACCGCATCAAAGGCTTCGCCTCGGTCCGATACGGCTTCGAGGAGACCGATTTCCTGATTGCAAGCGCGGCCGACGAAGCGGTCGCCGTGGGCGGCCTGACGGCTTCGCTCGGAAAAGCAACGCTGACGCTGGCCGCATCCAAAACTTGGCGGACCTACGACAATCTCGACCTGGCCGACCTCGCGCGCGCCGACGAGAAACGCGAGATCGCGCTCTATGGCGAAGTGCCGCTGCTCGACACGATCTCTCTCAACGCACGCGTGAGCTATCTCGACTACAAGAGCAGCTTCGGCGGCGCGGCGACCGACGCGATCTCCGCGTCGGTCGGACTGACGTATGCCGCGACCCATTGATATGAAAAAAGGGCAGGCGGAATCCGCCCACCCCTGAAAATCTTTAACGGCCGAGGCCGAGCCCAAGGCCGAGACCGACGCCCGCCTTGACCTTCACGATATTGAGCACGCTGAGCTTTGCGGCGACCTGCGCGCCGGCCTTGGCGCCGATAGCCGGACCGCTGTTGCCCTTGCCGTGGCTCGTTCCATAGCCGCCATGACCACCGCCGTGACCGCCACGGCTGCCGGCCTCTGCCGGAACCGCCGTCGCCAAAGCCAAAGTCGCCGCAAGCGCAACACAAGCTGCTTTCATTTGAAAAGACTCCTGAATGTTTTCTCCACCGACAAACCCACCGGGTTCGCGAATGAATTTCTAAGCGAGAAAACAACGGGATACAAAACAATCGGGATTTAAGAGTGAAATGGTCGAACAACCAGAATAGGTCCTGCAAAAGACGTTTGAGAAATGAATTTCGTCTCCGCAAAAAACCCGCGGCACCACGTCGTCCGCGCAAGACAGATCCGAGCGGCCAACTGCCGCGTCTGCGGGGCGGGAGCGATACGCAATCTGCGCACACTTCTGTCGTAAATCCCTGCACCTGCTCGCCTGACGACGCGCCGGCAGGTGCGGATCGGCGTGACAGCCACAGCGACGGGGCCGCCAACGGCACAAGGGATGACAACGTATTACGACTATCTGCAGGACCGGATACAGGCGTCGTCGGTGCGGGATGCCGCCCAGCTCGAGCAACTGATCCATCACGAGCGCAACGCGCTCTGGCAGCAGATTGTCGCCAATCCCGCCTATGACGAGCGCGGTCGCATGACGGCCCTCGCCGCGTTCGACGAAGCGGCATCCTACATTCTATCCGAGCAGAACGCGCGCTTTGCGAGGCCCCAGCTTCAGCCGAGCCTCGAGCCACAGAGGGCCGCCCACGCTCCGGAAGAGCCCCCGCCGCGCACCCGATCGATCGGACGCGACATCGTCGTCTTCCTGGTCGGAGCAGCCGTCGGCTTCGCGGTCGCGTATGTCGCCGGCGGCATCGTCTCACACGCGCGCTCGGGCGGCGGCACGGCGGCCAACGTCGGCGTTCAAAGTTTCGAGCCGGCCCAGAAGTCGTTCAAGTTCGTCAAGAGCCAGCCGAGCCCGCTGGAAGGAGAGATCAGCGTCGCGTACGCCTCCGGCGCTCCGTCGGACACCTACGCCTGCGAGGTCGACGCCTCCTACCGGCAGGTCCTGGAATACGCGAAGTTCGACAGCGCCTGCAAAACCGTGACGTTCAAGTTCCGGCCGCTGCAGGACCTCTGGTCGAACTTCAATTATCTCGAGGGCTACATGGTGTTCTCCGCCACCATCAAATCGCCCGAAGGCGGCAAGTGGCAGGGATCCACGAGCGTCTATTTTTCCATAGACGCCACGACATGACGAGGCGCGCCGCGCTAAGCCAGCTAGCGGCGCCCGCGTTCGCTCAGTTCATGTAGGGCGAGTCGCCGCCGTTGCGTCCGATGGACGGCGAGGAGAAAAAGAACCCGCTGTCGAACGGGCCCGACACGGTCTGGTTGGTCGATGTCGGGTCGGTGAACTTCCGCGTATTGGTGCCCTGCAGGTACTTGTAGGAGTACCCGCCCCGCTTGGGCGCAGGCCGTACGACACCGCGCAGCGGCTTTTCCTTGGCACCGGACTGGGCCAGGGCGGGAGCCGGAACGAGGGGCAGCGCCATCAGGGCTGCGGCGATCACGATTTTCACAAGACCGAGATTTTTCATAGATGTAGATTAACCCAGGTGCGGGGCGTCTGTCGATGTAGGGCAGCGTTTTCGCGACCCGGGTGTGGCTTTCCGAACCTTGCCGAAAGCACCCCACTGCAACGCGCGGAGGAATCGCCCGGTTCCCCCTGCACCATGACAGGCGAGCCCTTGAAAGGGCGTTAACCCGGCAGTGGTTTCATAACGCCTCAGTGATCGCCGGGAGCCTTGACCTCGGCCCCGAAGCTCCGATATTCAGGGCATCTTCGTCGTGGTGATTTGGCCGGCCGGCTTGCAGCCACGTAAAACAACTCGCTAAATGGGCCGTCGCGCACCCGAAAACCATCGGTGGGCCGGTCTATCGGGCCGGTGTTGAAAGCCCGCACGCGCGGGCCGGGAGCAGCACGCATGGGCACGTCCACCGCAGTGTCCGGAGATCAGAACCAGACATCGGCCTCCGCGCCGCACCGCTCCGAGGCATTGAGCCCGTCGAGCCCCTGTGTCGTTTTCCCCGACGATGCCCCGCTGCGGCTCGAGTCGGGCCAGCATCTCGCTCCCCTCTCGATCGCCTACGAGACCTACGGCACGCTCAATGCCGCCAAATCGAACGCCATCCTCGTCTGTCACGCGCTGACCGGTGACCAGTATGCCGCGAGCAACCATCCCGTCACCGGCAAACCCGGCTGGTGGGATGCGCTGATCGGCCCCGGCAAGCCCGTCGATACCGACCGCTTCTTCATCATCTGCCCGAACATTCTCGGCGGCTGCATGGGCTCGACGGGACCCGTGTCGCTCAACCCGAAAACGGGCAAGCCCTACGGTCTCGATTTCCCGGTCATCACCATCGGCGACATGGTGGACGCCCAGGTGCGCCTCATCGACCATCTCGGCATCGACCAATTGTTCTCGGTGATCGGCGGCTCCATGGGCGGCATGCAGGTGCTCGAATGGGCGGCACGCCAGAAGAAGCGCGTCGCAACCGCCATTCCGATTGCCACCGCTCCCTGGCATTCGGCCCAGAACATCGCCTTCCACGAGGTCGGGCGACAAGCCGTCATGGCCGATCCGGATTGGCGCGGGGGCAACTATCACGACGCCGGCATCGTGCCGAAGAACGGGCTCGCGGTCGCGCGCATGGCCGCCCACATCACCTATCTTTCCGAAAAGGCGCTGCAGGGAAAGTTCGGCCGCAACCTCCAGGATCGCGCCGCCCGCTCGTTCTCGTTCGACGCGGACTTCAAGATCGAAAGCTACCTGCGCCATCAGGGGTCGACCTTTGTCGATCGCTTTGACGCCAACAGCTATCTCTACATCACGCGCGCGATGGACTATTTCGACCTCGAGACGGCGCATGGCGGCAAGCTCGCCAACGCCTTCGTCGGCACAACGACGCAGTTCTGCGTCGTCTCCTTCACCAGCGACTGGCTCTATCCAACGCGCGACAGCAAGGCCATCGTCCATGCCCTGAACGCGGTCGCCGCCAACGTGTCGTTCGTCGAGATCGAGAGCGACAAGGGCCACGACGCCTTCCTGCTCGACGAGCCCGAGTTCCACGCCACCGTGCGCGGCTTTCTGGGCGCGGCCGCAACCAAGCGAGGTCTCGCCTGATGCAGAAAGCAATTCCACTCACCGGCCAACACCGCGCCGACCACCTGCTGATCGCCGAGATGGTGACGTCCTCCTCACGCGTGCTCGACGTCGGCTGCGGCGATGGCGCGCTGCTGAAGCTGCTGGCCGAGACCAAGGGCGTCGACGGACGCGGCGTCGAGCTCTCGCGCGAGAAGGTCAATCTGTGCGTGAAAAGCGGCCTCTCCGTCATCCAGGGCGACGCCGACAGCGACCTCAAGGACTACCCCGACCGGGCCTTCGATTTCGCCATCCTGTCGCTCACCATCCAGGCGACGCGCGATCCGAAGACCGTGCTCGAGAACCTCTTGCGCATCGGCAAGCACGCCATCGTCTCGTTCCCGAACTTCGGGCACTGGCGCATCCGCGCGCAGTTGCTCTTGACCGGGCGCATGCCGATGACGCCGAACCTCCCCGAGCCCTGGTACTCGACCGCGGATGCGCACCTCTGCACGATCAGGGATTTCGCGGATCTCGTATCGTTGGTCGACGCCGAGGTCGAGGATGCCGTGGCCTTCAACAGTCAGGGCAAGCGCCTGCCGATCAAGCACTCCATCGCCCTGCAGAACCTGCTCGGCGAGAAAGCCGTCTTCAAGCTCAAGCGGCGCTCCTAGTCCCACACGTGTCTGGACTCCGGCCGTCCATGCGAAGCATGGCTCCGCCATGCTGCCGGAGTGACGTGGAGTGGAGGCAGTCAGCTGGACCAAAAACAACGTCATCCCGGCGCAGGCCGGGATCCAGCCACGTCTCAATATGGAATCGGACGCGATCACCGGATCGGCACCAGCACCCGCAGCGCCTTCGCCCGCGCCGGCTTGCCCTTGATCGGCGCCATCATTTCCTTGCGCGCCTCGACCAGCAGCACGCCACCGAGCCCCGGCGACACGCGCGCGCCGACGCGCTCCCATGCCGTCGCCGAGCGCACGACAATGCCGCGGTCGAATGGCGGCAGATGCAGCGCCGTGTCGAACGTCGTCGGCGTGAAGAGGCACTGCGCCAGCAGGCTTTCGAGCTGCGGGCGGCTGTAGGGACTGCCGTATCCGAACGGCGTCGTGTCGACATGCGCCCACAGCCCGCGGCGGTTCGGTACCACGATCAACAGCCGCCCCTCGGGTTTCAGCACGCGCCACAGCTCGCGCAGCAGCGGCGTCACCTGCTCCGCAACCTCGAGACAATGCACGACCAGAAGTCGGTCGACGGAGTTGTCGCGCAGCGGAAGCTGGTCTTCGTCGACCAGGCTCGTAAGCGCGGGCGCAGCGGACGGCCAGATCAGCGCCCCCTGGCTCGACGGCATGAAGGCGCCGAGACAGCGCGCCTCGCTGCGGTATGCGCCGAGAAAGGGCGTGCCGAACCCGAGGCTTGCGATCGTTTCCCCAGGGGTAGCCCCCCAGTGCGACCGGATACGGCGCGCCAGCAGCCGGCGCGCGATCTGGCCGAGCGGCGTCGCATAGAAGTCCCTCAGCGTGACCACATCCAGATGCATGCGTTCGAGAGATCCGCGGTTCAGGTTACATTTCGCCCGGCCACCATTGAAATGGCAAGAGCGCGCGGGTAGCTTTCGGCTGGACCCAGTCGGCACCAAAGCAGGCGGGTCACGAAGATCATGGCCCAGCCCGAGATTCATCAATTCCCCTGCCTCAAGGACAATTATGGCGTCCTTGTCCACGATGCGGAAGAGGGCGTCACGCTGTCGATCGACGCGCCGGACGCCGCCGCCGTGAAAGCCGCGCTCGATGCGCGCG
>JAFKKW010000398.1 GCA_017304275.1 Hyphomicrobiales bacterium
ACGTCCGGCGGCCATGCTGTATTGGGCGCGTTGCCGGAGAACGCACCGGCCTGATGTTTTCGCGGAAACGTCCGGCGCTGAGCCTGACGTATCCGGACTCTGGCCTTCGGCAGAGTGACGGCGCAGGTTGCCTTCGGGCTTCCGCATACAGGGTGGGCATGGGGCTTCCACATACAGAACGTCATCCCGGCGTAGGCCGGGATCCAGACACGTCTAGAGCGAGACTGCCGACGTTTCCGCGCTAGTCGGGAGTCGCGAGGTCAGAGAGATCGGGAGGAGGGGAATGCGTTTCGCGCCATTTGCCGCCACGGTGCTGGCCCTCGCCGCCGTCACGGCCCTATCGGCCCCGTCCGGCGCAGGCTGGCTGTCGCGCCTCGCGCGCGAGGCGGCGGAGGGCGGTGGCGGCGTCGCATCGAAAATCGGCAAGACGGGCGTCGGCGCCCTCGACAACGCGGCCGCCCACGTCGCCACCCTGCCGAAAGTGCCGGGCGGAACCGCCCTGGCCGCCCATGTGACCCCGGAAGGCCACTGGAAATTCGTCAACCGCGAGGGTCAGGTTTTCACTGCTGGCACCCCCGAGGAACTGGCCCGAGTCGGCGCAGCCCTCGCCCCCGAAGCGACGCCCGGCGGCAAGCTCGCGCTCTACCTGAGCGAGGATACGGTGTTTGCCGAGCGCGCGATCTTGAAGGATCTGCCCGCGGATGCGGACCTCCACGTCGTCGTCGGCAAGGATGCCTACAGCGTGCGCCGGTCGCCGGGCGCGGCGGACGAGCTCGCCGTCGCGTATCGCCCGCACGTCGTGGTGAGCCTCACCGATCGTAGATTGTTCGAGGAGACGGTCCACCGCCTCGCAAAGCCGCTGAACCGCTCCAACATCCGCGCTCTCGCGCTGGAAACCGGCGGACCGGCGCGGCTCTCGACCGTGCCGCGCTATGATCCTGCCACCAAGGCCGCCCTCGTCGATCGGATCGACCCCACCGCGCTGCCTGCGGCGCTCGCAAACTTGAGAGGCCAGACAGCCCTCGTCTCGGGACGCATCGAGCGCGGCGCGCTGATCTTCCGCTCATCGGGCGGCCCCGAGCAAACGCTCGACATCGCAAAGCTCGTCAAGGCCGCCGAGGACGCCGACGTCAACCTCGTGCTGTTGCAGACCGGCGCGGCCCATCAGCCGGGCGGACGCAACTGGCTCTGGCAGACGGTCACCGTGTCCGGCCTCGACGATGCGATGAAGCGCGCCACCTTCGGCGATTTCCTGAATGCGCTGGGCGGAGCAGGCAGCGAGCTGACGATCACCGCCGCGCCGGGGTCTCAGGGGCGCGTCGTTTTCTCGGCAATGCCGGTGCCCACGGCATCCGCACCGCTCTCCGAGACGCTCGGCGGCTGGATCGGCTGGAGCAACTGGCTGGGCGACATCACAGGCAATGTGGCCGTCAAGGCGGTCGACATCTATGCCCGTGACGAAGCCCGCGAACGCGAGCTCGACGCACGTATTGTCCCCGGCATTCCGTCTGCGGTGCAATTCGCCTACCTCGGTTCGCTCGTCGCCGGCCTTGTCGCATGGCAGGTCTCGTCGGGCTGGTGGGCACGCGTGTGGCCGCCGGAGCAGCGCCAGGATTATTCCGGCCGTTTGGGATATGGGGCGGCACGCCTCGCCCGGCTGACCGCCTATCTGGGGCTGTTTCTGCCGCTGGTCGGCATTCCGGCCTTGTCGTGGCTTGGAGTCCTGCAGATCTGGACCATTATCACGCTGCCGTTCCGCGCCGCGTCCTGGCTCTGGGAACGCGTCTCCGCCCGTCGCGCATGAGCGCCGCGCGTTAGCCTTGTTAGCGCTAGCCAGACCCTCTGCGGCCGCTATCATGACAGTAACAAGAAACTCAGGGAGCGTCCGGGGCTTATCCTTTCATGGCTACACTACTGATCACGCACGCCGACTTCCTCGATCACGACACGGGCTACGGACATCCGGAACGCCCCGATCGCATGCGCGCCATCGACAAGGTGCTCGCGCACGAGAGCTACAACGCGCTCCAGCGCGCTGAGGCGCCGCTGCGTGACGACGTGGAGGAGCAGATCCTGCGCGTGCATCCCGCGGACCATCTGGCCCGCATCAAGCACTCCGGCGAGGTCGCCAAGAAGCGTAACGGCGGCATCCACCTCGACGGCGATACGGTGATGTCGGTCGGCAGCATGGAGGCGGCATTGCGCGCGGTCGGCGCCGGGCTCGACGCGGTCGACCAGGTGATGACCGGCCGCGTCGCTAACGCGTTCTGCCAGGTACGCCCGCCCGGACACCACGCCGAGACCGACCGGCCCATGGGCTTCTGCCTGTTCTCGAACGCCGCCATCGCCGCGCACTACGCTCGCGCCAGGCACGGCGCCGAGCGCGTTGCGGTCGTCGACTTCGACGTCCACCACGGCAACGGCACGCAGGACATCTTCTGGTCCGACAAGAACCTGTTCTATGGCTCGACGCACCAGATGCCGCTCTTCCCCGGCACCGGCGACCTGTCGGAAACGGGCGTCGGGAACATCTGGAACGCGCCGTTGCGCGAAGGCGATGCGGGCGAGACGTTCCGCGACGCGTTCACCTCGCGCATCCTCGGCGCCCTGCACGACTTCGGCCCCGACCTGATCGTCATCTCCGCGGGCTTCGACGCGCACAAGCGGGACCCGCTGGGCGGGCTGCGCCTCGTCGAGGCCGATTTCATGTGGGCGACGGAAGCCCTCGGCAAGGCCGCCGAGCGCCATTGTCACGGCCGCATCGTCTCCATGCTGGAAGGCGGCTACGACCTCGACGCGCTCGCCACATCGGTCGCCGTGCACGTCCGTACCCTTATGGACCTCGGCAGCTAAACCGTTGATTGTATGCGGCGAACAAGTACGTGCGCCCATCCGCCCGAGGTCCTAAAGTCGGGCAGAAGAATCACGAGGCCGAGGCGGAATGAGCAAGCAGCCGATCAGGAACCACGCCGACATCAAGGAGCTGAGCTTCGAGAGGGCGCTTAAGGAGCTGGAGACGATCGTGAGCCGGCTGGAGCGCGGCGACGTCGAGCTCGAGGAGAGCATCACCATCTACGAGCGCGGCGAGGCCCTGCGCGAGCATTGCGACCGGCTCCTGAAGCAGGCGGAGGCCCGCGTCGAGAAGCTGACCGTCGGCACCGACGGCACGCCCCGCGGCACCGAGCCCCTCGACCCGGAGTGACGGCTCCGCGCGATTGGCCACTGAGGCGACCACGGACCTTTCTGCCGCATCCTGCCGGGAGGAATACCCGGCCTTGGCCCTTCATCCGCCGCAGGTTCGGCGCTAAGGTGCTCCAGACAATACGGGATCGGACGTGCGGCGCGGTTGCGCAACGGGCAATCGAAGCGCCGATAGGCGCGGTTGCGAAGTGGGCAACGGAAGCGCCGATAAAGCGCGGTTGCGAAGTGGGCAACGGAAGCGCTGAAACAACGCCCGGTTCCATCGGCGTATGTGGCGCCGACGTGGGAAGGATGACGCCTCGCCGTGAGCAAGACACCTCTGCTCGACACCATCAGGACACCTGAGGACCTGCGCGCACACCCCGAGCAGGAGTTGCGCCAGATCGCCGACGAGTTGCGCCTCGAGACCATCGACGCCGTATCGGTGACGGGTGGTCATCTCGGCGCGGGGCTTGGCGTGGTCGAGCTGACGGTGGCGTTGCACTGGGTCTTCGACACGCCGCGCGACCGGCTGATCTGGGACGTCGGCCACCAGTCCTATCCGCACAAGATCCTGACCGGTCGTCGCGATCGCATCCGCACGCTGCGCCAGGGCGGCGGCCTCTCGGGCTTCACCAAGCGCAGCGAGAGCGAGTACGATCCGTTCGGCGCCGCCCACTCGTCGACGTCCATCTCCGCCGGCCTCGGCATGGCCGTCGCGCGCAACCTGAACGGCGGCAAGAACAACGTCATCGCCGTCATCGGCGACGGCGCCATGAGCGCCGGCATGGCCTACGAGGCGATCAACAACGCCGGCGCCCGCGACGAGCGCCTGATCGTCATCCTGAACGACAACGACATGTCGATCGCGCCGCCGACCGGCGCCTTCTCGTCCTATCTCGCCCGCGTCACCTCGAGCGGCACCTACCTGCAACTTCGCGACTTCGCCAAGCAGCTCGCCAAGCGCCTGCCCAAGAGCTGGGAGCGCCGCGCTGCGCGCATGGAGGAGTACACGCGCCATCTCTGGCAAGGCGGCATGTGGTTCGAGGAGCTGGGTTTCTACTATGTCGGCCCCATCGACGGACACGATCTCGACCAGCTTCTGCCGGTTCTGAAGAACGTGCGCGACTCCACCCAGGGGCCGATTCTGGTGCACGTCGTGACCAAGAAGGGCAAGGGCTACGCACCTGCCGAAGCATCCGACGACAAGTATCACGGCGTCGCCCGCTTCAATGTCGTGACCGGCGCCCAGGTGAAGCCCAAGCAGAACGCTCCGACCTACACGCGTGTCTTCGCCGACAGCCTCATCGCCGAGGCGAGGAAGGACAAGCGTATTGTCGCCATCACCGCCGCCATGCCGGATGGCACCGGCCTCGACCTCTTCGGTCAGGAGTTCCCCGACCGCACGTTCGACGTCGGCATCGCCGAGCAGCACGCGGTCACCTTCGCCGCCGGTCTCGCCACCGA
Source organism: Hyphomicrobiales bacterium (assembly GCA_017304275.1). Lineage (GTDB taxonomy): Bacteria > Pseudomonadota > Alphaproteobacteria > Rhizobiales > Hyphomicrobiaceae > Hyphomicrobium_C. The sequence goes on from JAFKKW010000398.1 coordinate 4,648, forward strand.
GGGCCTGAAGCCGTTCTGCGCGCTCTACTCCACGTTCCTGCAGCGCGCTTACGACCAGGTCGTGCACGACGTCGCGATCCAGCGCCTGCCGGTCCGCTTTGCCATCGACCGCGCGGGCCTCGTCGGCGCCGACGGCCCGACGCACGCCGGCTCGTTCGATCTCGCCTATCTCGGCTGTCTGCCCGATTTCGTGATCATGGCGGCTGCCGATGAGACGGAGCTCGTGCACATGGTCGCGACCGCCCGCGCCATCGACGATCGCCCGACCGCCTTCCGCTATCCGCGCGGAGAAGGCTTGGGTCTGGAGCTGCCCCAGGAGGGCGTGCCGTTCGAGATCGGCAAGGGCCGCATTCTCCGCGAAGGCACCGCCGTCGCCATTCTCTCGCTCGGCGCTCGGCTCGGCGAGGCGCTGAAGGCTGCCGACCAGCTCGCGGCCATGGGTCTTTCGGCTACTGTCGCCGACGCGCGCTTCATGAAGCCGCTGGACCGCGACCTGATCGCCCGCCTCGCCAAGGAGCACGAGGTGCTGCTGACGATCGAGGAAGGCTCCATCGGCGGGTTCGGTAGCCACGTGCTGCAGCACCTGGCCGAGCAGGGACTTCTCGATCGCGGCCTCAAGGTGCGCACGATGACGCTTCCCGACGCGTTCATCGACCACGACGCACCGGCGCGCATGTACGAGAAAGCCGGCCTCGCCGCGGCCGACATCGTACGCACGGCGCTCACGGCCCTCGGCCGCGACGCGCTGGCCAGCCGCGCCTGAACCGGATGCTCAAGGCCGAAGGCAACGCATTCTGCTCGGTCGCCTGACGGCCCCTGGCTGCGGCGACTCAGAGAAGCGCCTCGTCCATTGGCACGGCCTGATAGCCGCAGACCGCGTCGGCGGCGGCCGGCACGCCGATCGCGTCGTTGTAGAGCGTGCCCTCGTGGAAGAAGTAGGTGATCGTCGTGCGGAAGAGCCCGATTTGATCGTGCTCGGAGGTGCGCAGCACGCTACGCGTCGTGGTCACGAGGCTTTGGATCTCGCCGGCCGAGATCGCGCGCTGCAACTCCCGGTCATCCAGGATTTCCTGGAGCACGCCGCAGGCGATGGGCGCGAGATCTAGTCCGATCCAGTCCGCGATCGAAGGGCGCTTGGCGATTGCCGGTTGCGAAAGCCGCTGCAGACGCAAGGATTCGGTGCGCGTCAGCGCGCGCGGCACCGGGCAGATCGGGATCGAATCGGCGATGCCGCGAAACAGTGAGCTGGCCGGCTCCCAGCCGAGATCGCGCAGCCTTTTCTGCTGGACGACGCTCGGATTGTCCTCGCCGCGCTCCCAACGCGAGATCGTGCGCTGTGCCACGCCCATGAGGTCTGCCATGCCGACCTGGCTGAGTCCGTGTCGCAAGCGATAGCGGCGCACGAGTGTCCGCCAATCCCCGTTCATCTCCGACACTTGGATTAGACCCCGTTAGACGTTGAAGCACGCCATCACCTTACATAGACAACGATGTCGGCTGCAATCGGGCGAAATGCTCAAAGCGGGCAAGCGCGAGTTTTGGTCCCGTGAAAGAGACCACGCGCCTCGGACATACCCATCCGAGGCGGAAAGCTTCGGCCGCATCAAGACCTGAGCGTCCGAATCGAGAGCGGACGTTTGCGGGACCGCGAGCGCCTGGGCGTCGCCCGATAGATGCCGATGCGTAAGCGGGGAGGAGCCACCGGCAGCCACGATGGCCGGTGGCTCCATTTTTTTTGGAGAAGTATCTTAGTCGTCGAGCTGCGCCACGTCGTGGACCGGCCGTACGCCAAGCAGCGGCGCGATGCGACCGATCACGAGCCCCGCCGTTGGCGCCGCGTTGCGCCCGGCAAGCACCTCGCCGGCGGACGCGTCCGTGCCCTTGGGCTCGAAGATCAGCACAAAGACCAGATACTTGGGCGCATCCATCGGAAAGGCCGCGAGGAACGAGGACACGACGGATTTTTCCTGATAGCCGCCACGGCCGGGCATTTCCGCGGTCCCCGTCTTGCCGCCGACGCGGAAGCCCGGAACATCTGCGCGGGTACCCGTTCCCTGCTTCTCGGCCACGTTGCGACGCAGAAGCACGCTGAGGCTGCGGCTCGTCTCCTCGCTGATCACGCGCGGCCCTGGTCCGTTGGCGTTGGTCCTGTTGCGGAAATAGGTCGGGGTCACCATCGTGCCGCCGTTGATGATCGCCGCCGTGGCGGCCGCGAACTGGAGCGGCGCAACGGCGATTCCATGACCGTAGGCGATCGTGATCTGCTCCGCGCGACCGAGCCGGGCCGGGACCTGCGGTGCCGCGATAGGACCGGCTTCGGTCCGCAGTTGGCGCGTGAGCCCGAGCTTGTCGAGAAATTCCCGCTGCTTGTCCGCGCCTTCCGCGAGCGCCAGCATGCCGGAGCCCACGTTCGACGAATGCAGGAACACCTCAGACACCGTGAGCGGCCGCCCCGAGGAATGCAGGTCCTTGATCGTGAAGCGCCCCGCGCTGAGCGGTTTGGTGACATCGAGCACCGTATCGGGCTTGGCCTTGCCGCTGTCGAGCGCCATGGCCACCGTCAGGATCTTGAACACCGAGCCGAGCTCGTAGGTGCCGCCCTGGATCTTGTCGGTCTTGTTGGGGTCGAGCAGCTCCGAGGGCCGCGCGGGATCGACGCCCGGAAGCGAGACGGAGGCCAGCATCTCGCCGGTCCGCACGTCCATCACGAGCCCCGCGGCACCCTTCGAGTCGTAGCGCGCCATCGCAGCCTCGAGCTCGTCCTTGAGCGCGTGCTGCACCCCCAGATCGAGCGACAGCCGCACCGGCAGTCCCGCGCTCGTCGGCGCGCCGAGCGTGGGTTCCACGCCGATGGTTTCGTCGATCGTGCGCTCGATGCCGCTCGCGCCCTTGTTGTCGACATTGACCGAGCCGAGCACGTGGCCCGCGAGCCGTTCGAGCGGATAGGCGCGCCGCAGCTCCGTCCGGAATTCGAGTCCGGGCAGCCCCAGGTTGTGGACCTGCTGCGCGAGCCGCGGCGAGAGACCCCGGCGGAGCCAGATGAAGCGGCGGTTGCGGTCGGACAGAAGCCGCCGCAACTCGCCCTGGTCCAGGTCGTGCAGCACGCTGCCGAGCCGCTCGGTGGTATCGTCGAGGCTCTGCACGAGCGAGGGGTCGGCATAGAGCGACGGCATCTCGATGTCGGTCGCGAGCAATCGTCCGCCGCGATCGAGGATATCCGGCCGCACGTAGGAGCGGGTGCCGGGCTGCTCGGTGATCGAGGCGACGATCGCGTCGCTGCCGCTGCCCGCCAGCCGCGCGAGCTGTCCGGCAATGCCGGCGAACAGCACCGCCATGCCGAGCATGACGAGACGTGTCCTGATGCCGGCGCCGGATTGCTTCGGCGTGCGGTGATGCGCGGGCGCGCGGACGGGCGCAGGCTCAGAAGAGCCCTTCTGCCGTTTCCTCCACGCTGGCCCGGCCATGCTCGCCCCCGGTCAGCCCACTATCGGGCAATGGCGCCTGTACGGATGCCGCGCCAGCGGCTCGATGCGATCGGGGCGGGCGAGGTGCGCGCGCTCCGCCTTGAGCACCGAGATGTCTGAGCGAGCCTCGTCGGCAAGCCGCTCCTGCGCGGCCACCCGCGCTTCGAGCTGGCGTGTATCGTAGCTGAGGCCATAGAGAAGAAAGGCGCTCGAGATGGCCAGGAACGCGGCCGAGACGGTAAGCGGGTGCATCGGATCGACCTCAACAACGCAACAGACTTGGGACTCGAAACGTCGGATCGGTGCGCGGCCAGTTAACGCTCGTGCCAGCGAGGAGCGTCCGTCCGAACCCCGACACGCAACCGGGCAGAGCGCGCCCGCGGATTTGCATCCGTTTCCTTTTTGTTAGGTGTAAATCCGCGAGTGTTAACAATTCGGAAACTTGGGGCGCGGGATGGTGCAGCAGGGCCCGGCAGATAACGCGAGGTGCCTTCGGTTTTGCCCGAACGCTCCTGCAGGAAGCGTTTGACGATGCGGTCCTCGAGCGAGTGGAAGGTGACGACGGCGAGCCGGCCGCCCGGCTTGAGCAGGCGTTCGGCGGCTGCGAGCCCCCGTTCGAGCTCGCCGAGCTCGTCGTTGACGTAGATTCGCAGAGCCTGGAACGTCCGCGTCGCGGCGTGCTTCTCGTCACCGCGCACGCGCCCCAGCACGCGCTCCACGATGTCGGCGAGCCGCTTGGTGGTCGTGATCGGCGCGTCGCCGCGCGCCTTGACGATCGTGCGCGCGATCGCGCGTGACCGGCGCTCCTCGCCGAGCTCGAACAGAATATCGGCGAGATCCCCTTCGTCGGCCGTGTTGACGACATCGGCGGCCGACGGTCCATCCTGCGACATGCGCATGTCGAGCGGCCCGTCGCGCAGGAACGAGAAGCCGCGCGCCGGATCGTCGAGCTGCATCGACGACACGCCGATATCGAGTACGACGCCGTCGACCTGCTCTACGCCCGCTTCATGCGCGGGGCGCTCCATGTCGCTGAAGGTGGTGGGAGCGAGCATGAGTCGCCCGCCGAATTCGGAAACCAGCGCCTGGCCCGCGGCAAAGGCTGTCGGATCGCGCTCGATGGCGATGACGCGGCAGGGTGCCGCCTCGAGAATGGCGCGCGTGTATCCACCCGCGCCGAACGTTCCGTCAATGTAGGTCTCGCCGGCCGCTGGTTGAAGCTGCGCCAGCACCTCCGGCAGGAGGACGGGGATGTGTGGACGGGATTGCTTGGGAACGGCCGTGGTCATCGGTTGAGCTTAGAGCACGTTTTGCTCCAGTCGCCCACGTCCCGACGCCTAGCGTGGTTGAAGCCGCGGCTAATTCAGCCGCAAGCCGAGATGAGCACGGGAATGTACGCCCGCAACTCCCGGGTCACCGGTCCCTCGCCGGTGCCCCGAGGCGTCATTCCCGTGCTCCCTCAGATCCACCGCCCCCGCGGTGGCCGCTCCCCGCGCCGAAAAGTTTTCTGTGCTCTTGAGCTTTTTCACGGGCCCGCGCGCGCCGTTCTTCGAACGCGGCTGGAGCCCACATCTGAAACTTGTCGCCAAGGCCGACAAATGTGACGTGATCCTGAAGACCGGCGTGACGGCGAAGCGTTTCAGGAAGGACGATACGCCCGTCACCGTCGATGCCGAGAACCTGGACGTCGCCGTAGAGTGCGACAGAGAGCTCGTCCCGCTCGTCTGAATAGTCCGGCAGGCCTGCGAGAAGCCCGTCGATCTTTTGCGCAAGTCTCTCGCCGCCTGCATCGAGCGCCGGAGCATCGATCGAGGGGTAGCAATAGATTCCGCCGACGCTTCCCTGGCTGTAGCCGTCGCGTTCGAGCACGGCGCGGAAAGGTGCTGGGATCGAGACGCGGCCTTTGGCGTCGATCTTGTTGGTGAATGTCGAGACAAAGCGGTCCATCCCTAATTCGAGCCTCGCTCAATCACGCAAACTTCAGGAACGCTTCGCAGGACTTCAAAACTCAGATGCGGGTCCCAGCCGGAACCCGCTGTGCCGGACCGCGGGCTGGGCCGTGGCGGTCGCTCGTGCTTCGGCCCTCTCTCGAAGCAGGCGCCACGACCACGGGCCCTTGCCCGGTGCGGTCGGGCTATTATGGGATGCCATGGTTTGTTATGGGCGTCAATGGATCGTTAAGGAATTCACAGGCGGATAACCCAGGTTTTATGGGCTTTCATCTGCATCCCGGCGTACCGCACCGCACCCGAAGCGACGCCTTTCGCCTGCCGTTCCGTCCGACGATAGTGTTGATGTGGCGCGAAGCAGGGCGGGGCACGGGTGAAACGGCATCGGCGGATAGCGAAGGCGGTCGGCTGCGCACTGGCGGGCACGCTGCTGGTCGGTGTCGGTGATGCGATGGGGCCTGCTCTTGGGCTTCCCGCCCCCGAGCCATCCGCAAGCCGGACGACGATCACGGTCCCTGGTCAGCCGCCCGTGACGCTTCACTACGAGGAGCGGGGCGAAGGGCCGCCTCTGCTCCTGCTGCATGGGCTCGGTGAAAGCACGTTCACCTGGCACGATATCCTGCCCGCACTCGCAGCCGGCCACCGCGTCATCGCGCTCGACCTCAAGGGCTTCGGCCGCTCCGACAAGCCCGACGACGGCGCTTATTCCGCGGACGATCAGGCCGCGCTCGTCGCCCGCTTCATCCTCGAGCGCGGACTGTCCGACCTGACGCTCATCGGACATTCGTTCGGCGGCACCGTCGCGCTCCGTGCCGCGCTTGTCGAAAGCATCGCCGGCAAAGGGCGTATCCGCCGCATCGTGGCAATCGGAGCGCCCGCCCTTCCCCGCGCAGCCGCGCGCCGCCTCGACCTCGTCATGACGCCGCTCATACCGGATGCGGTCGCCGCGGTGGTTCCCGCGGAAACCGCCGCGCGCTTCCTGCTCAAGGAGGCTATGGGCGGACGCACGCCGAGCGAGGAGAACGTGAAAGGATATGCAGCGCCCTACGAGGATCGCGACGCCGTCCGCGCCTTCTTCGCCACCGCCCGCTCGATCATCAACGAACGCGACGCCGAGGCCGTCAAGGCACGCTATCGCGCCATCAGGCAGTCCGTCCTCCTCGTATGGTGTCGCAAGGATCCGATCGTGCCGCTGCGCTCGGGACGCCAGCTCGCGGCGGCCCTGCCGCACGCCCGGCTCGCGATCCTCGACGGTTGCCACCACCTGCCACAGCACGAGCGCCCGAAGCAGCTCCTGAAGACGCTGGGTCCCTTCCTCGGCCGGTAGGGACCGCGCGCGACGGCTTGAGGAATGGTCAGGGATCGACTAACCAGTCCCGAGCGTTGTGAATTTTGCGAATTCGAGGAGCGCGGGCGACCGCGGACAAGGCATGGCGGACTGCCCTGGGAAGGCGACCCGCGCCCGGAGTTCCGCGCCGATGTCGAGCGCTTCTTCGAGATCACGCGCGGTCACGTCCTGATCGCGGGGCCGAAAACCATCGCCTCGGTGCCGGAGTTCGCCTACGCCGAGC
>JAFKKW010000527.1 GCA_017304275.1 Hyphomicrobiales bacterium
GGCGGCGTGCTCTGCGGCTTTGTCGAGATCGGGGCAGTCGGCGAAGATGATGTGGGGGGACTTGCCGCCAAGCCCGAGGCTCACGCGCTTGAGGTTGCTCTCGCCGGAGTATTTCATGAGCAGGCGGCCAACGGCGCCCGAGCCGGTGAAGGCGATCATGTCGACGTCGTTGTGGAGGGCGAGCGCCTTTCCTGCGTCACCGCCCATGCCGGGCACGACGTTCAAGACGCCCGGCGGGAGACCTGCTTCGAGCGCCAGCTCGCCGAGCTTCAATGCGGTCAGCGGGCTCTGCTCAGCGGGCTTCAGGACCACCGAGTTGCCCATGGCGAGCGCGGGCGCGACCTTCCACATGGCCATATGGAGCGGGAAGTTCCACGGCACGATGGCGCCGATGACGCCAAGTGGCTCGTGGACGACGAAGGAGAAGCGGTCCTGCGTTTCCGGGCCGACCTCGCCGTAGACCTTGTCGAGGGCTTCCGCATAGTAGCGCAGCGTGCGGATGGCCTGCGGGATGTCGCCCGCCAGCGTGTTGGCGATCGGCTTGCCGACGTCGAGGCTTTCCAGCACGGCGAGCGTTTCCGTCTCGCGCTCCATGATGTCGGCGAGCTTGAACAGGATGCGTTTCTTTTCCTTGTAGGACTGCTTGTGCCAGCGGCCGTCGTTGAAGGCAGCCCGCGCCGAGGCGACGGCGATGTCGACATCGGCAGCCCCGCAGGCGGCGACCTGGTTCAGCACGCGGCCGTCGCGTGGGGAGACGTTGTCAAATGTCGTGCCGCTCACGGCTGCGAGCATCTGCCCGTCGATGACAGCCTTTCCGGGCAGCGCCAGGGCGCCTGCAACTTTCTCGAAGTGGGCAAGGGATGTCATGCTCTGTGCCTCATGCAACCAATGCGTACCAGAGGTGGTCGAGCGAGGTGACGATGCGTTCGAAGTTTGCGCGCTCGGTCTGTTTCAGGCGCGTGTAGACGTCGTGGAAGCCAGCGCCGAAGGCATCGCGGACGACGGTCGACTTCTCGAACACCTCGAGCGCGTTGACCCAGGCGGTCGGCAGCGTCACCGGCGCATCGATCTCCTCGGCGTCGCCCTCGGCGTGCGGGCCGGGATCGGCCTTGGTCGCCAATCCATGGGCGATGCCGGCGAGGATCGCCGCTATCACGAGATAGGGATTGGCGTCGGCGCCGGCAACGCGGTGCTCGATCCGCGTAGCGGCGCCGTTGCCGGCGGGGATGCGCAACGCCACGGTGCGATTGTTGAAGCCCCATTGCGGGGCCACCGAAACGTAGGACTTCGGCACGTAGCGGCGATAGGAGTTGGCGCCCTGGGCCCAAATGGCCATGAAGTCGGCCATGGTGTCCTGGAGGCCGCCGATGGCGTGGCGGAAGAGCGGCGAGATCGGCTTGCCGGCGAAGGCGTTGGAGCCCGTCTTGTCGAGGAGGCTCATGTG
>JAFKKW010000528.1 GCA_017304275.1 Hyphomicrobiales bacterium
GCGGCCCGATCACCGATCTTCAACCCGGTTGCGCCGCCAAGCTCCCGTTCAAGAACACGAAGATCACCGGCATTCTGACCTTTGCCGATCTCCTCGCGCTCGTTACCGGCCGCGTTCCGCTCTTCGTCGAGATCAAGAGCGAATGGACGGAGCCGGATCTCCGCTTCCTGTCCGAGATCGCGCGCCTTGCTACGGCCTACAAGGGACCGATCGCCCTGATGTCGTTCGACCCCGGCGTCATGGCCGTTCTCGCGCGCCTCGCCCCGGACATCCCGCGCGGCATCGTCTCGGGCCGCTATCGCGACGCCAGCGGCGCGCCCTGGTGGCCCGAGCTTTCCTCCTGGCGCATGTTCCGCCTGCGCCATCTCCTGGAGCATCAGGGAGCCGCACCCGACTTCTACGCCTACGAGGTCGGCGCCCTGCCGACCCTCGCGACGCACCTCGCACGCACGATCCGCGGCCTGCCGCTCCTCGCCTGGACCGTCCGCACCGACCACGACCGCCGCATCGCCGCCATGCACGCCGACGCCCCGATCTTCGAGGGGTACGATCCCAAGTCGTAGACGACACATGGGCCACACCGCCCGCGTCTGACGCACGAGCAACTTCGCTTGCACACCCTCAACGCAGCCGAAGGCTATGGCGCCAAGGGCGCCCGCGGCAAGCCGCGCCCCCGCGGAGCGCCAGCGCGGCATTGCCGCGCGATGCGGCGCGTGAGCGAAAAACTACCTATCGATCTCGCCGAACACGATGTCGAGCGAGCCGATGATGGCGCTCACGTCCGCCAGCATGTGGCCGCGGTTCAAGAAATCCATCGCCGCCAGATGCGGGAACCCAGGCGCGCGGATCTTGCAGCGGTAGGGCCGGTTCGAGCCGTCGGCCACGAGATAGACGCCGAATTCGCCCTTGGGCGCCTCGACCGCCGCATAGACCTCGCCTGGCGGCACGTGAAAGCCTTCGGTGTACAGCTTGAAGTGATTGATGAGCGCTTCCATCGAGCGCTTCATCTCGCCCCGCTTCGGCGGCACGACGCGCGGATTGTAGGCCGACACCGGTCCCCCGCCGTCCGCACTCTTAAGCTTCTCGCAGCACTGCAGCATGATCTTGACGCTCTCGCGCATCTCGAGCATGCGGATCAGGTAGCGGTCGTAGCAGTCGCCGTTCTTGCCGATCGGAATATCGAAATCGAGCTCCGAGTAGCACTCGTAGGGCTGCGACTTGCGCAAGTCCCATGCCGCACCCGAGCCGCGCACCATGACGCCCGAGAAGCCCCACGCGAACGCATCGTCGAGGCTGACGACGCCGATGTCGACGTTGCGCTGCTTGAAGATGCGGTTCTCCGTCAGGAGCCCGTCGATGTCGTCGAGGACTTTGGGGAACGTCAAGCACCAGGCATGGATGTCGTCGATCAGCGCCGCCGGCAGGTCCTGATGCACGCCGCCGA
>JAFKKW010000399.1 GCA_017304275.1 Hyphomicrobiales bacterium
AACCAACCGCGCCACGCGCGTGCGGTTTTGCGCGGCGTGGTTAAGGATGTTCTACCGGCTCGACGGTCCACGGCCCCGGGCGTCCCGGCGCGTCTGCGTGCTCCCTCAAGAGCTGCTCGAATGCCGCGCGGGGGATGCGGCGGTAGCCCGTCTTTTCCAGCACGGGGGTCGGGTCGCGGGCATCGACGAGGGCGAAGCCCCAGCGTTCAAGGTGGTCGTAGAGCACGGCGGCCGCGAGCTTGGAGGTATCGGGCTCGCGACTGAACATCGACTCGCCGATGAAGATGCGTCCGACGGCAACGCCGAAGCCGCCGCCGACCAAGACGCCGCTTTCATTCCAGACCTCGAACGAGTGCGCATGGCCCTGGCGATGAAGCGCCGAGAAGAGCTGCATCATGCGCGGCGTGAGCCAGGTCAGCGTGTGCCAGTTGTAGGCCCGCGGCGCGCCGCAGCTCAAAAGCATCTCATCGAAGGCGGTGTCGAACGTGACGCGATATTTCCCCGAGGCGCGCAGGCGCTTCACGCGCCGGGAAACGTGCCGCTCGGGAAGGAAAAGCACGGCGCGCTCTTTGCGCGTCCACCACTTGAGGGGTCCGCAATGCGCCCACGGAAAGAAACCGAGACGGAGGGCGGCAAGATGGGTCTCGGGCGTGAGGCCGCGCACGACGCCGCCGAAGGTGTCCGGGTTCGATCTGGTCCGCCTCTGGTCGGGAATTTGCGTGCCGCCGCGCAGAAGATCGTGAGCGGTCCAGAGGAGCAGCGCCGGCAGGCTCGCGATGCGTTGCGGCTGCAAAGCGTATGCGGTTCCGAAGAACCATCTTGTCGCTCGGGCGGGCAAGCTCTCGCGCCGCGGAAGCTCCGGCACTGCGCGCGTTTCCTCCCGTTCCGCCGCCGGGGAGACGGGGAGCATCGGTTCGCGGATGGCTTGTTGCTGGGCCAGCATGCCGCGACTTTGCCTGCCACTCGTGAAGGAAATGCCTATGGAACCGCGAAGATCGTGCTTTTCCGGGTACGGAGGGGTCCGCGGGGGCCGGCCATGCCGTTTCAGGCTCGTTTTTGCCTGCGGCTTCGGGACGGCGGGCGGCCGCTTGACGCTCGGGCGGTGGGGTGGTCTACCCCCTTTTTGCCGACCGGGACCCGCGAGTCCCCGTCCTCGGGAGTGATCCATCCTCCATGTCCGCGACTGTCCTCATCATCGATTTCGGAAGCCAGGTCACGCAGCTTATCGCTCGGCGCGTGCGCGAAGCCGGCGTCTATTGCGAGATCCACCCGTTCCAGAACGCGGAGGCCGCGTTCGCGACGCTCAAGCCGGCGGCGGTGATCCTGTCCGGCGGGCCGTCGTCGGTGCCGGAAGCGGGAAGCCCGCGGGCGCCCGAGGCGGTGTTCGCGTCCGGGGTGCCCGTCTTCGGCATCTGCTACGGGCAACAGACCATGGCCGAGCAACTCGGCGGCAAGGTCGAAAGTGGACATCATCGGGAGTTCGGGCGCGCCATGCTCTCGGTCGAGCAGGCGAGCCCGTTGTTCGAAGGCGTGTGGGCGACAGGCGAACGCCATCAGGTGTGGATGAGCCACGGCGACCGCGTGACGAAGCTGCCGTCCGGATTCCGCGTCATTGCGACGAGCGAGAACGCACCCTTCGCCGCGGTCGCGGACGAGGCGCGGCGGTTCTATGCCGTTCAGTTCCACCCCGAGGTCGTGCACACGCCGGACGGCGCCAAGCTGATCTCGAATTTCGTGCATCGCATCGCGGGCCTCAAGCCGGACTGGACCATGGCGGCCTACCGCCGCGAGATGGTCGAGCGTATCCGCAAGCAGGTCGGCGCGGGGCGCGTGATCTGCGGGCTTTCGGGCGGCGTCGACAGCGCGGTCGCGGCGGTGCTGATCCATGAGGCGATCGGCGATCAGCTCACGTGCGTGTTCGTGGACCACGGGCTGATGCGGCTCGGCGAAGCGGAGCAGGTCGTCGGGCTATTCCGCGACCACTACAACATCCCTCTCGTGCATGTGGATGCCTCGAAGCAGTTTCTCGATGCGCTGGCCGGCGTTTCCGATCCGGAGCAGAAGCGCAAGACGATCGGTAAGCATTTCATCGACGTGTTCGAGGCGGAGGCGGCGAAGATCGGCGGGGGTGCTTCGCCGGGCGTTTCGGGTGCCGACGCAGCACCCGCGCAATTCCTGGCCCAGGGCACGCTCTATCCGGACGTGATCGAGAGCGTGTCGTTCAGTGGCGGGCCGTCGGTCACCATCAAGTCGCATCACAACGTCGGCGGTTTGCCTGAGCGCATGAACATGAAGCTCGTGGAGCCGTTGCGCGAGCTTTTCAAGGACGAGGTGCGGGCGCTCGGGCGCGAGCTCGGGTTGCCAGAAGCGTTCGTCGGGCGGCATCCGTTTCCGGGGCCGGGACTGGCGATCCGCATTCCCGGCGACATCACGGTGGAGAAGCTCGACATCCTGCGCAAGGCGGACGCGATCTATCTCGACGAGATCCGCAACGCGGGACTCTACGATGCGATCTGGCAGGCGTTCGCGGTTCTGCTGCCGGTGCGCACGGTCGGCGTCATGGGCGACGGGCGCACGTACGACCACGTGCTGGCGCTCCGGGCGGTGACGAGCGTGGACGGCATGACGGCGGACTTCTTTCCGTTCGACATGGGGTTCCTGGGGCGCGCTGCGACCCGCATCATCAACGAGGTGCGCGGCGTCAATCGCGTCGTCTACGACGTGACCAGCAAGCCGCCTGGCACCATCGAGTGGGAGTGATCGGCGTTCTCCGCTAACCATTGGGACCTATTAAACAAATGCTCGCGCCGAGCGCGAGATGGAGACGGCTGGTCCCCTTGACGATGGACGTGGCAAGTAGGAGACTCCCTCCATCAAGCCGGGCAAATTCGTGCAAGGACGGCCCGGGTTCGCTGCGTAACATGAACCTTCGGTCGCCAGCCGTTGGAGCGTCGCAATCCGTTTCTCTCTGACGTCAGACATGAGCAAGAAGTCCGTTCGCCAGCGGGAAATCGTGTCCTTGCTGTCCGATCAGCCGACGCTGCGCGTCAGCGAGCTGGCGGAGGCGCTGAGCGTGACCACCGAGACCATTCGCCGAGATCTCGACGAGCTGACCGGCAAAGGCGTGATCAGCCGGACCTACGGCGGCGCCATCCTGCGCAAGGCAGCGGAGCCTTCGGTCGCGCAACGCCATACGCTGCTGGTCGAGGAACGGACCCGGATCGCCAGGACGGCGTGCCAGATGTGCGACGACGCGCGGGTCTTCATGCTCGGCTCGGGGGCGACGACGCTGCACGTGGCGCGGCGCATGGCGCTGGTCATGCGGGACATAACCGTCATCACCCATTCGTTCGCGATCGCCACGGCGTTGGCCACCAATCCGACGATCACGGTATTGATCACGCCGGGCTTCTATCACGCCGGCGAGGGGGCTGCGTACGGTGCGCAGACCCTGAGATTCCTCGAGCAATACAACGCACAGTGGGTGATTCTCGGCGCCAGCGGCCTGGCCCCGGAAGGGGCGAGCGACGCCTTGATCGAGATGGCGGACGTCTATTCCACCATGATCGAGCGCGGCAACCGCCGCATGATCGTGGCCGACAGCTCCAAGTTCAACCAGATGTTCACGGCCCGGTATGCCGGCTGGACCCAGGTCGACGTGCTGGTCACCGACGAGGCGCCGAAGAGCGCGCTGCTCAAGGCCATGCGGTTGGCCGACGCTGAGCTGAAGGTCGCCGAGGCCGACTAGAGTCTTTCCGATTTGGATGGAAACGAGGCAGTGCGCTCTTCGGCGTGTCTGGATCCCGGCCGTCCATGCGAAGCATGGCTCCGCCATGACGCCGGGATGACGTCGTCGTCGTGATATGCAGAAGCTCAAACTCGCCCTCACTCCGCCGGAGCCTGCCCCAGCGAAGGCCGGGAGCCGGAGCCCAGACACGCTTCCGCGGGCCGAGGCGCTGTTTCCACCCTCGTCGGAAAGACCCCAGGCTGGATTACACCGCGCGGCGTCGCGGTTTTACGGCGTCATGGTTTCGGACAGTGTTTCGGCGAGACGGTCGACGAAGATGTCCGCCTCCTCCTCCGAGAGCGACAGCGGCGGGCGGACCTTCAGCGTATTGCCGTAGCGGCCGGCGGCACCGATCAGAACGCCGCGATCCTTGAGGCCGTTGATGAGGCCCGTCGCCAGCTCGGGGTCAGGCTGTTCCTTCTTGCCGGCGCGGCAGAGATCGATGCCGAGGAAGAGGCCGGCGCCGCGCACGTCGGCAATGCGATCGTCACGCGCTGCCAGCTCCTGCAGACGCTCCTTGATGTGGTTGCCTTGCTTCAATGCGTTGTCCTGAAGCTTCTCCTCGTCGATGACCTCGAGAACGCTCATGCCCGCGGCAGCCGCCACCGGATTGCCTCCGAAGGTGCTGAAATAGCCGGTGTACTCGCAGAAGCCCGCGAGCAGCTCGGGCCGTGTCGCGAGTCCGGCCATCGGAAAGCCGTTGCCCATCGGTTTGCCCATGGTGACGACGTCCGGCATCACGTCATGACGCGCAAAGCCCCAGAACGCGTCGCCGGTGCGTGCGAATCCCGGTTGCACCTCGTCGGCGATGTAGAGGCCGCCGGCTTTGTGAACGGTGTCGATAGCCTTGCGCAAAAAGCCCGGAGGATCGGCGTAAACGCCGTCGCTCGAGAAAATCGAGTCGCAGACGAAGGCTGAAAGCTTGTGTCCCCGCCGCTCGAGCTCTGTGATGGCGCGCTCGATATCGGCGGCGAACGCGTTCTCGATCGAGTTGTGCTTTCCGGGATGGGACGGCGCGGCCACCGTCACCACGTGCTCCGGCAGGCCACGCCGCTTGAGTGCGGAGGGCGAGATGTCGGAAATGATCGAGGTGTTACCGTGATAGGCGTTCTCGGTGACGATGATGCCGGTTCCGCCCGAGGCCGTCGCGGCGATGCGGACGGCGAGATCGTTTGCTTCGCTGCCGCTGCACGAGAGCACGATGTTGCTCAAGGCGTCCGGGAACTTGGCCTTCAGCGCGTCGAGGTAGCGATCGACGACGCTGTTGAGATAACGGGTGTTGATGTTTAGGCGCGCGATCTGGTCGGTGACCGCGGCCACGACACGCGGATGGCTGTGACCCACGGAGGGGACGTTGTTGTAGAAGTCGAGGTAGCGCGTTCCGTCGGCGGCCGTCATCCAGGAGCCGCGCGCGGAAACTACCTCGATCGGCTCGCGATAGAACAGAACGGCCGCGGCACCGACGTTGGCGATGCGCCGTTTGAGCGAGGGATTGGCATCGCTGATACCCGCCCTCGCGTCGAACGCGTTCATATCCAGAATCTGGCGGGCCGCCGGGCGCGCTTTGAGGTTTTTCTTACCCATGTCGGCGAGCACCTATCACTCGAGTTTTGAGAGAAACGCGTCCGCAAGCGCGACGGTGCCATGCGTGAACGGCGCGCCGAGGGCTTGTGCCGTGGGAGTTTCGGCGTGGCTCGCCACCCAGGCGGTCAGCAGAAAGCGCCGCAGGAAGACGAAGGTCGGGATGGCGGCGATGTCGGCCTCGGACAGCGGCGCGACCGTGCGATAGCCTTCGACCCAGGCATCCTGCAGCGCGGCAACGATCGGATCGTGCTCGAAGAAGCTCACGGCGGCGGCGAAGTCGTAGACGAACCAGCTAAACCCGCAGTCGTCGAAATCGATGACGCCGAGCCGGTCGCCGTCGACGAGCAGGTTGGCGAGGCGCAGGTCCGCGTGCACGAGGCCGAACCGCTCGGGACCTTGGCCGAAGTCGGCGAGAAACCGCTCAAGCGCGCGGCTCGCGCGCTCGAGCACGGCCAAGCCGCCGGCGTCGAGCCCGAGGGCGTCGCGCCAGTCGCCCCACAGCGGCGTCGCGCCGAGCATGGTCTCATAGTTCCAGGTTTTGCGGCGGAAGGTGGCAGGGCGCTGCCAAGTCCGCGCGTGGCGGTGGAGCCGGGCGCTGATGGCGCCGAGCTCGCGAAAACCGCTCACGAGTCCGGCGCCGCCCTGCTCCGGCTCGACGCCGCTCATGAACTCGAAGGCGACGACGTGGCGGACGTCACCGGCGGCGCGCATGTTTCCGATGTAGCTGCCGTCGGTGCGCGGCAAGGGCTTGGGCGTTGCCACTACGTTGTTCTGGCGCAGGTCATGGATCCACGCGAGCTCGGACAGGATCTCGTCGCGCTCGTGGTAGCCGGGACGATGCACGCGTAGGATGATCGACTTTTCGGTGCCCCGATCGGTCGCCTTAAACGTGGCGTTTTCCGAGATATTCAAGGTCGTTATCGCTGCATCCGGCGGGAGGGACCAGCCCTCCGTCAGGCTGGACAGACCCTGGCGCAGTTGCTCGACGAACCCATCCTCGTAAAGTCCAGCCATTGGTTTCGACCCGTTTTCCGCCGACGGTGGAGTTAAAAGAAAACATCTGCTGTCTGCAACATTTTACTTGCGCTCTGCAACATTTTTCGTTGATCCTGACCCGCATACAAAACAGGGACCGCAAAAAGCAGTCCCAAAAAACTCTAGGGGAAATGCGGACCTACCGTCACAGGGAGAGGCTGATGGAGCTCACTCGTCGTCATTTCACAAAATGCATGGGCGCGGCCGCGGGGCTTGCCGCTTTTGGTTCCACGCGATCGGCGTTTGCCGCGCGTGATAAAGAGATGAACATCCTGTGCTGGGAAGGCTACAATACGGACAACGTGCTGGGCCCGTTCCGCAAGGCTTTTCCGGGCATCACGACGCGGGCCGAGAGCGGCACCTCCGACCCCGACATGATCAACAAGCTGCGCGCGGGCGAGCTCAAGGTCTGGGACCTGATCAACGTCAACCAGCCGTGGGCGCGCCAGCAGCTCTTTCCCGAGAACCTGATCAAGCCGCTCAACAAGGAGCGCTTTCTTCCCTACTTCGCAAAGATGTTGCCGGAGTTCTCGGGCCCCTATCCGCTGGCGTTCGCGGAAGGCGGCGAGCTGATCGGCATGCCGCAGCGCTACGGGCCGTTCTGCTTCGTCGTCAACACCGACAAGATCAGCCGCGAGAGCGCCGAGGATCAGGGCTGGTCTCTGTTTCTCGACCCGGCGATGAAGGGGCGCTACGGCGTTCTGACCTATGACAACTGGAATGTCATCCACTTGTGCCTGACCGCCGGTGTGAACCCGTTCAAGGCGGTGGGCGATGACGGTGTCGCCAAATTCACGGAAGCGACGAAGGCCGTATTCGGCGGCGCCAAGCTTTTGAGCGACGACCTCGTCACCCTCAACACCGCACTCATCAACGGCGAGATCGACGCCTATTTCACCGGCGGCACCTATACCGCAAGCCCGGCGCGTTTCGACGGCGCGTCGAACATTCGCGGCATCACGCCCAAGACCGGCCCCATAGACGGCAAGGGCGGCACGGTGTGGGTGGAGTTGACCTCGGTCGTCAACAACCCTGACGTCAGCCCGCTGGCGGAAGACTTCCTGGAGTTCGTACAGAAGGGGGAGATCGCCAAAGCGGTGAGCTTCGCGGAAGGCACCTACAATCCGGTGAGCCAGATGGGCGATCCGGAAGTGTTCAAGTTGTGGAATGCCTCCGAGCTCGACGCGATCCAGTGGGACAGCCTGCACGATGAAATCGCGCGGAGCGCGGATTTCTCGATCGTTCCCGACTACGATGCGCTGCTCAAAATCTACACGGCGGCGAAGCGTCGATGAACAGTGCGGCACCGGTCCGTCTTCCCGGCGGGGAGACGGACGCTTCCCGTCAGGCTGACACCTCGAGACCTACGCCCATGACATCGAATGCATCGCCGATTCTTCGCATCGTCGATCTCAAGAAATCGTTCGATGGCTTCACGGCACTCGATTCGGTGAACCTCACGGTGGACGATGGCGAGTTTCTCGCCATCGTGGGGCCGTCGGGCAGCGGCAAGACCACCCTGATCCGCTTGCTGGTCGGCATGGAGGAGCAGACCAGCGGCGAAATCTGGCTTCGCGACCGGCGCATCGACGACGTGCCCGCCAACCGGCGGCCGACGTGCATGGTGTTCCAATCGCTGGCGCTGTTTCCTCACCGCTCGGTGGGGGAGAACATCGAATTCCCGCTCAAGATCCGCGGCACCGATCCGG
>JAFKKW010000400.1:0-1193 GCA_017304275.1 Hyphomicrobiales bacterium
CAACTTCTTGTGGCGCATTGTCTGTCTCTCTTTTCACTGTGGTTGTTACGGGGAGGTTCTTTGGCCTCACCTCGTAGTCGCAAATTCCGCTGCCTCTATTGCGAGGCGGCGGCAGTGGGCTCTCCCCGTCCAAGACGGGAAGAGCGAAGGCAGCAATCCTAGTACTGGTCCTCGAAGCGCTTGGCCAGCTCCTCGATGTTGTCCGGCGGCCAGTTCGGCACTTCCATGCCGAGGTGCAGGCCCATGCCGGCCAGGACTTCCTTGATCTCGTTCAGCGACTTGCGGCCGAAGTTCGGCGTGCGCAGCATCTCGGCTTCCGTCTTCTGGATCAGGTCGCCGATGTAGACGATGTTGTCGTTCTTCAGGCAGTTCGCAGAGCGCACCGAGAGCTCGAGCTCGTCCACCTTCTTGAGGAGCGCGGCGTTGAACGCCAGCTCCGGATGACGGCTCTCCTCGACGGCCTTTTTCGGCTCCTCGAAGTTGATGAAGACGGCAAGCTGGTCCTGAAGGATACGAGCGGCGAGCGCCACGGCGTCCTCGGCCTTCACCGAGCCGTCGGTCTCGACCGTCATGGTCAGCTTGTCATAGTCGAGGATCTGGCCCTCGCGGGTGTTCTCGACCTTGTAGGAGACCTTGGTCACCGGCGTGTAGAGGCTGTCGACGGCGATCAGGCCGATCGGCGCGTCCTCCGGGCGGTTGCGCTCGGCGGCGACGTAGCCCTTGCCCATGTCGGCCGTGAACTCCATGCGGATCTGCGCGCCCTGGTCGAGGTGGCAGATCACGTGCTCGGGGTTCAGGATGTCGACCTCGGAGCCGGTCTCGATGTCGCCGGCCTTGACGGGGCCGGGGCCTTCCTTCTTCAGCACCATGCGCTTCACGCCATCCGAATGGATGCGGAGCGCGATCTCCTTGATGTTGAGCACGATGTTCGTCACGTCCTCGCGAACGCCCGGGATCGATGAGAACTCGTGCAGCACGCCGTCGATCTGCACGGTCTTGATGGCCGCGCCCTGGAGCGAGGAGAGGAGCACGCGGCGGATGGCGTTGCCGAGCGTCATGCCGAAGCCACGCTCGAGCGGCTCGGCGACGATGGTGGCAATGCGGGTGCGGTCGCGGCCCGGGGTGATCTCGAGCTTCGACGGCTTGATGAGGTCTTGCCAGTTCTTCTGCAGTACGTTCGTCACGGGGGGTCC
>JAFKKW010000400.1:1241-9340 GCA_017304275.1 Hyphomicrobiales bacterium
GAGGATGAGCTCAAGACCGGAGACGGGAGCGTGGCGCCGCTTGATCCCGCCCAGGGAGGGGTCCCGGAGCTCGCTTCAGTCTAAACGCGGCGACGCTTACGCGGCCGGCATCCGTTGTGCGGAATGGGGGTCACGTCGCGGATCGAGGTGATCTGGAAGCCGACGGACTGCAGCGCGCGGAGCGCCGATTCACGGCCCGAGCCGGGGCCGCAGACCTCAACCTCGAGCACCTTCATGCCGTGCTCCATGGCCTTCTTGCCGGCATCCTCGGCAGCCATCTGGGCGGCGAACGGCGTCGACTTGCGCGAGCCCTTGAAGCCCATCGTGCCCGAGGACGACCAGGCGAGCGTGTTGCCCTGCGCGTCGGTGATCGTGATCATGGTGTTGTTGAACGAGGCGTTCACGTGGGCCACGCCGGAGGTGATGTTCTTCTTCTCGCGGCGGCGGACCTTGGTACGCCCCTGTGCTTCTTTTGCCATGTGGCAGCTCCTGTTGCCCTATCGGGCCAAATTTCCAAAGGCCGTCCAGACGGCCGCGGCGTGATCTCTAGCGCTTAGGCCTTCTTCTTGCCGGCGATCGGCTTGGCCGGACCCTTGCGGGTGCGCGCGTTGGTGTGGGTGCGCTGGCCGCGGACGGGGAGGCCCTTGCGGTGACGCAGGCCGCGGTAGCAGCCGAGGTCCATCAAGCGCTTGATATTCATGGCAACATCGCGCCGGAGATCGCCTTCCACGACGTAGTCGCGGTCGATCGCCTCGCGGATCTGGAGAACCTCGGCGTCGGTGAGCTGGTTGACGCGGCGCTCGGCCGGGATGCCGACCCGCTTGCAGATCTCCTCAGCAAACTTGGGGCCGATGCCATGAATGTACTGAAGCGCGATCAGCACGCGCTTCTGCGTCGGAATGTTCACACCAGCTATACGAGCCACGTCCGTCTCCTGGAGGCTTCATCTTCGACCGCGAAGCGGCCCATCTATCTGTTTTTCAACGAAAAAATACGGATTGACCCAGCCCGGGCGAAACTCGCCGCGCGGAGCAGGCCTTCCGTTTCATCGTGCTCGAAAGCGCGGTGTTTTAGCTTGCTCATAAACCTTCGTCAACCTGCGCCTTGATCTTGTGACATCTTTTCCCGCTCTCACGCCGCCAGCAGTGCGTCGATCTGACGGCCGACCTCTGCGATGGGGGCCATGCCGTCGATGGTCTGCAGCTTGCCCTGGGCGAAGTAGTAGCCAATCAGGGGTGACGTCTCCTTGTAGTAGGCCATGAGGCGGGTCTTCAGGGCCTCGGCATTATCGTCCGCGCGCGGCGTGCCGCCGGCAGCGATGGTCTCACGGGCCCGGTTCTCGATGCGTGCGAGAAGCGCGTCATCGTCAACCTTAAGCTCGATCACGGCATCGAGGATGGTGCCCTTGGAGTCGAGGAGCTGGTCGAGCGCCGCCGCCTGCTTCAGGGTGCGGGGAAAGCCGTCGAGGATGAACCCGTTGGCGCAATCCGGCTCGGCGATGCGGTCGGAGATGATGCCGATCACCACGTCGTCGGGGACCAGGCCGCCGCTCTTCATGATGGCCTCGGCCTTGCGGCCGATCTCGGTGCCGGCCTTGACGGCGGCGCGGAGCATTTCGCCGGTCGAAAGCTGGACGAGGCCGCGCCGTTTCGCGAGTGTCTCGGCCTGGGTTCCTTTGCCGGCGCCCGGAGGCCCGAGAAGTATCAACTTCATCGCCGTCCGCCCCTCGTGCTGGCGCCCCTGAGCTTCGCCTTTTTGATCAGGCCCTCGTACTGGTGCGCGAGAAGATGGCTCTGGATCTGCGCAACCGTATCCATGGTGACACTGACGGCGATCAGCAGCGACGTGCCGCCGAAGTAGAACGGCACCGCCGCGTAAGACGTCAGGATCTCGGGCATGACGCAGACGGCTGCCAGATAGATGGCGCCGACCACGGTGATGCGCGTCAGAACGTAGTCGATGTACTCGGCGGTCTTCTCGCCTGGACGGATGCCGGGCAGGAAGCCGCCGTGCTTCCTCAGGTTGTCGGCCGTATCCTTCGGATTGAAGACCACGGCCGTGTAGAAGAAGGCGAAAAAGACGATCATTGCGACGTAGATCGCAAGGTGCAACGGCTGGCCGTTGCCGAGCGCGGCCACCAGCGTCTGCAACCACTCGGGTCCGCCTCCCTGGGCGGAAGAGAACTGCGCGGCGGTGATCGGCAGCAGCAGCAGCGAGGAGGCGAAGATCGGCGGAATGACGCCTGCGGAATTGAGCTTCAGCGGCAGATGCGAGGCATCGCCCTGGAACATGCGATTGCCGACCTGTCGCTTTGGATACTGGATCAAGAGACGCCGCTGTGCGCGCTCGATGAAGACGATGGCGCCGACGACGATCAGCATCAGCGCCAGCAGGGCGAGCAGCAGGAAGGTCGAGAGAGCGCCGGTGCGTGCCATCTCGAACAGGCCGACGAGTGCGGACGGAAGTCCGGCGACGATACCGGCGAAGATGATCAGCGAGATGCCGTTACCGACACCACGCTGCGTGATCTGCTCGCCGAGCCACATCAGGAACATGGTGCCGCCGACGAGCGTGATGACGGTGGTGGCGCGGAAGAACCAGCCCGGGTCGGCCACGACGGAGCCCGCCTCCGAGCGCGATCCCTCGAGGCCGATAGCGATGCCGTAAGCCTGGAAGGCGGCGAGCACCAGCGTCAGATAGCGCGTGTACTGGTTGATCTGCTTGCGGCCGCTCTCGCCTTCCTTCTTCAGCGCCTCGAGCTTGGGCGACATCGAGGTCATGAGCTGAATGATAATCGAGGCCGAAATGTACGGCATGATGTTCAGGGCGAAGATCGCCATACGCTCGACGGCGCCGCCGGCGAACACGTTGAACATGCCGAGGATGCCCGACGACTGAGACTTGAAGGCGGCGGCAAAGGCCGCGGCGTCGACGCCCGGGATCGGAATGAACGTGCCGAGGCGGTAGATGACAAGCGCGCCCAGCGTGAACCAGATGCGGTTCTTCAAATCCTGAGCCTTGGCGAAGGCGCCAAGGTT
The DNA here is from genome assembly GCA_017304275.1 of Hyphomicrobiales bacterium. Classification (GTDB taxonomy): domain Bacteria; phylum Pseudomonadota; class Alphaproteobacteria; order Rhizobiales; family Hyphomicrobiaceae; genus Hyphomicrobium_C. Next base: position 4,280 of record JAFKKW010000400.1, read on the forward strand.
GAGATTCGAGGCGAGCTGCTCGGCAGCGGATACCATTGCGTTCTCTCCCGGCTCTGTTGAGCCTTCTTACTTGGTGTCCGGCGGCCGCCGCGTCGAGCCCCTGCCCGCAGACCGCCGGTGCCGCCAAAGCGAAGGCGTTCACCCAGAGCGTGCGCGCCCGGCGGGCGCGCCTCTCCCTTACTCTTCCTTCGCTCCGCCCGTCTTCTTCGCGGACCCCGCCTTCTTGGCGGCCGACTTCTTGCGCTTGGCCTCATCGGCCTCGAGGACCTTCTTCTCGATCAGGCTGATCGAGCCGCCAGCCTTCTCGATCGCGGCCTTGGCGGTCGCGGTCGCATGGTTCACGGTCAGCGCCAGCTTGGCCTTGATCTCGCCCGTACCCAGAAGGCGCAGGCCGTCCTTGGGACGGCGCAAGATGCCGGCGTCCACGAGCGCGGTGACGTCGACCGACTGGCCGACCTTCAGCTTGCCCTCGTCGACGGCTTTCTGCAGCGCGCCGATGTTGATCTCGTTCCAGTCCTTGCGGTTCCACTTGGTGAAGCCGCGCTTCGGCAGACGCCGATGGAGCGGCATCTGACCACCCTCGAAGCCGCCGATCGCAACGCCGGTACGTGCCGTCTGGCCCTTGCCGCCGCGGCCGCCGGTCTTGCCGACGCCGGAGCCGATGCCGCGTCCGATGCGCACGCGCGTCTTGCGGGCGCCGGGATTGTCCTTGATGTCGTTGAGCCGCATGGGCCTCAAGCTCCTTGTTCGTCACTCAGCAGAGACGGCGTGTTCAGCGCGCGCCTCAGGCCTTCTCGTCGACCACGCGAACGAGATGGGGAATCCGGTTGATCATGCCGCGCACGGCCGGCGTGTCCTCGAGAACGCGGCGGCGATGCAGCTTGTTGAGACCGAGACCGATCAGGGTCTTGGTCTGGATTTCGGGCCGGCGATTTGCGCTCGCAAACTGCTCGACCGTGATCGTCTTCTTGGCTGCCATGTCTCAGTCCTTCTCGAGTTCCTGCGCCGCGTGTGCCTCAGGCGGTCGTGCTTCGATCGGAAAGCCATGATGCTTTCCCGAAGCACTCCTGCGCTTACGCTTCGGCGGCGACCTCGGCGCCGGAGCCATCGCGCCGGCGGGCGACGATCTCGGACACCTTCTTGTTGCGGCGTGCGGCGACGGAGCGGGGATTCTCCTGCTCCTTCAGCGCGTCGAACGTGGCGCGGATGACGTTGTAGGGGTTGGTCGAGCCGAGCGACTTGGCAACGACGTCGTGAACGCCCAGCATCTCGAACACGGCACGCATGGCGCCGCCGGCGATGATGCCCGTACCGGCGGGCGCCGAGCGGAGCACCACCCTGCCTGAGCCGTGGCGGCCTTCGCTGTCGTGATGCAGCGTGCGGGCGTCGCGCAGCGGCACGCGCAACAGGTTGCGGCGCGCGGACTCGGTCGCCTTGCGGATCGCCTCCGGCACCTCGCGGACCTTGCCGTGGCCGAAGCCGACGCGACCCTTGAGGTCACCGACGACGACGAGGGCCGCAAAGCCGAAGCGCTTGCCGCCTTTCACCACCTTGGCGACGCGATTGATATGGACGAGCTTGTCGGAGAACTCGCTGTCGCGCTCCTCCCGTTCCCGCTCGCGTCCGCGTCCTCTTTCGGGTCCACGTGCCACTGTCAAATTCCTTTCATCAGAAGCTGAGGCCGCCCTCGCGGGCCGCATCGGCGAGCGCCTTGACGCGCCCGTGGAAGAGATAACCGCCGCGATCGAATACGACTTCCTTGACGCCGGCCTTCAGCGCGCGCTCGGCAACGAGCTTGCCGATGGCTGCGGCCGCTGCCTTGTCGGCGCCGGTCTTGAGGGAGGTGCGCAGATCCTTCTCGAGGCTCGAAGCCGCCGCCAGCGTCTTGCCGTCGGCATCGTCGATGACCTGAGCGTAGATATGCTTCGAGGAGCGGTGAATCGAAAGACGCGGACGACCTGCGGCGCGGGCCTTCAACGTCCGGCGCACGCGTGCGCGGCGCTTTGTGAACTGTTGTGCTGCTGTGTTGGCCATGGCCTCGGTCCTACTTCTTCTTGCCTTCCTTGCGGTAGACGTATTCGCCCTTGAAGCGCACGCCCTTGCCCTGATAGGGCTCCGGCTTGCGCGAGGCGCGGATGTCGGAGGCGACCTGGCCGACAAGCTGCTTGTCGATGCCGGACACCGTCACCAGTTCCTGCTTGGCGCCGCCCACCTTCACCTCTACGCCGGCCGGGATCGTATGCACGACGTCGTGGCTGAAGCCGACCGACAGCGTGAGCTGGTCCTTACCCTTCATGGAAGCCTTGAAGCCGACGCCATGAATCTCGAGCGTGTGCGTGTAGCCCTCGGTGACGCCCGTGATCAGGTTCTGCACCATGGTGCGCGACATGCCCCACATGGAGCGCGCCTTCTTGGTGTCCTCGATCATCGACACCTCGATGCCGTCGGCCGTCTTCTCGACCTTGAGCTCCTCGGGCAGCGTGAAGGAGAGCTCGCCCTTGGCGCCCTTCATTTTCACGGTCTGGCCGTCGACCGTCGCCGTGACGGCGGCGGGAACGGGAACCGGCTTCTTTCCGATGCGTGACATAGTCGTTTTCCTCGAGTTGCCAGCCGAAGCCGGCACCCTTCGCTAGAATACGTTGCAGATGACCTCGCCGCCGACGTTCTCTTCCTTGGCGCGCGAATCCGACATCACGCCCTTGGGCGTGGAGAGGATGGCAACACCGAGGCCGTTGGCGACGCTCTTCAGATCGCGGACCGGCGAATAGACGCGCCGGCCGGGGGTCGAAACGCGGCTGATCTCCTTGATCGCCGGCTGACCGTTGAAATACTTGAGCTCGATCTCGAACTCCGGAAGGTTGCCCTTCTGCTCAACGCGCGTGTAGCCGCGGATGTAGCCTTCCTCGACGAGCACGTCGAGGACGCGGGCGCGCATGTTGGACGCGGGGGTCACAACCTTCGGACGACGACGGAGCTGCGCATTGCGGATGCGTGTCAGCATATCGCCGATGGGATCATTCACTGCCATGTGCTTCCAGCCTCCTTACCAGCTCGACTTGACCATGCCAGGGATCAAACCCTGGGAGGCCAGCTCACGCAGCTGGTTGCGGCACATCCTGAGCTTGCGGTAGTTGCCGCGGGCGCGACCGGTGATCTCGCAGCGGTTCCTGATACGCACCGCCGAGCCGTTGCGCGGCATCTCGGCGAGCTTCAGGCGCGCGGCGAAACGCTCCTCGGCGGGACGCTTCAGGTCGTCGGCGATCGCTTTCAGGCGCTTCCTCTTGGCAGCGTGCTGGGCGACCAGCTTGCGGCGCCGATTGTTCTTCTCGATAGAGCTCGTCTTAGCCATTCATATCCTCCAAAGGCCTTTCGGGTCCCGATCAGGGTTGGCCGAGGTCCTCTAGCTGCGGAAAGGGAAGTTGAAGCCACGAAGCAGCTCGCGCGCCTCGTCGTCGGTGTTGGCGGAGGTCACGACGATGACGTCGAGGCCCCAGATCTGGTCCACCTTGTCGTAGTCGATCTCCGGGAACACGATGTGCTCCTTGAGACCGCAGGCGTAGTTGCCACGGCCGTCGAAGCTCTTCGGGTTCAGACCGCGGAAGTCCTTCACGCGCGGCAGCGCGATGGTGACGAAGCGATCCAGGAACTCGTACATGCGGTCGCCGCGCAGCGTGACCTTGCAGCCGAGCGTCATGCCCTCGCGCACCTTGAAGGTGGCGATGGACTTGGTCGACTTGGTCATCAGCGGCTTCTGACCGGCGATGAGGGCGAGATCGGAGGCGGCGTTGTCGACCTTCTTGCGGTCGGCGGTCGCCTCGCCCACGCCCATGTTGATCACGACCTTCTCGATCTTCGGAATCTGCATCGGGTTCGCGTAGGCGAACTTCTCCTTCAGCGCGTCCCGAACGACCTTCTCGTAATGCGTCTTGAGGCGCGGCTTGTAGTCGGCCGGACGCGGCTTCCACTCGCGCGGCGCGGCCGCGGCCTTCGGCGCCTTGGCTTTGGCTTCCTTGCCCGGCTTGCCGGCGGGCGGGCCGCCAGCCTTCGCGGCCTTCTGCGGTTTCTCTTTGTCGGCCATGGCTTACTTCTTCTCCGGAATGATCTCGCCCGAGCGCTTGGCGAAGCGGACCTTCTTGCCGTCCTCCAGGAAGCGGAATCCGACGCGGGTCGGCTTGCCGTCCTTCGGATCCTCGACGGCGAGGTTCGAAATCTGGATCGCGGCCTCTTTCGAGATGATGCCGCCTTCCTGCGACGCGGTCTGGCGCTGATGACGGCGCGCGACGTTGACGCCGCGGACCAGCGCGCGGTTCTCCTTCGGACGCACCTCGATCACCTCGCCGCGCTTGCCTTTGTCGCGGCCGGTGAGAACGATGACGCTGTCACCCTTCTTGATCTTAAGCGACGCCATTACAGCACCTCCGGCGCGAGCGAGACGATCTTCATATGGTTCTTGGCGCGCAGCTCGCGGGTCACCGGCCCGAAGATGCGCGTGCCGACCGGCTCGCCCTGGGCGTTGATCAGCACGGCTGCGTTGCGGTCGAAGCGGATCAGCGAGCCGTCGGGACGGCGCACGCCCTTGGCGACGCGCACGATCACGGCCTTCATGACCTGGCCCTTCTTGACGCGGCCCTTCGGGATCGCCTCCTTGACCGACACGACGATGGTGTCGCCGATGGTGGCGTACTTGCGCTTCGAGCCGCCCAGCACCTTGATGCACTGAACGCGACGCGCGCCCGAATTGTCAGCGACGTCGAGATTCGTCTCCATCTGGATCATCGCACTGTCTCTCTTCCTGCCGCGTTCGCCGCGGCTTCAAATCGTGTTTCGTTCCGGTGCCGGTTCCGCCCTTGCGGCCTAGCCCCACCTGAAAATCAAACCTTCTCGACGGCCACCCAGCGTTTCAGCTTCGAGATCGGCGCCGACTCCTGGATCTCGACGCGGTCGCCTTCCTTGAAGGTGTTGGCCTCGTCGTGTGCGTGGTACTTCTTGGTGCGGCGGACCGTCTTCTTGAACAGCGGATGCGTGTAACGGCGCTCCACCTCGACGACGATGGTCTTGTTG
>JAFKKW010000401.1 GCA_017304275.1 Hyphomicrobiales bacterium
AGCTCCCCAGATCAGGAACACCGGCAGGTTCATCGGAGCCGGATCAATCACCTGCGTCATGGCTGCGCGCGTCATCGGCATGACGAATACAAAATAGCGAAACACTTCCGATACGTTGAGCCAGAGGAATGTAGCGATTAGAGCCGTGCGCATTGATGGTGCAATAGTTTTCATGCTGCGTGTGTTAGTTCGATTTGCGGAGTTCATTGCCGATTCCTTGAAGCATGCCGTCGACGCTGTCTCTGAGGTCTCTCGCGCTACTCGTGACGCGGGAGAACGTCCAAAGACCATTGGCAAAAACGACCAAGACAAGCGCGAGACGATCGATCTTTCGGCGAGCCGCGTTGGTGCGTGGCGATTGCGGCGGCCCATTCCAAAGGGCATTGGTGAAGCCTTTGCGCAGGCGCGTAAGGTGAGCTGCGACAAGCTCACTAGCTTCGCCAGAATGCGGCTCAGCCTCGGTCATAGTGTTGGACATGAGGCAACCCGGACCCGGCAAACCAACGCCCTCCGCGAGCTGGATCTGCTGCTCGAAATAGGCAGCGATGTCTGAGAGAGTTGCGTCACTCGCTTCCACCCGGGAGAAGGCCGGCGTGACGACAAGCGCACTGTACGTCCCTAGGCACAGCGCAAACAGCGCCACTTTGCCGCCAACTTCAGAATAGATCGCGTGGCGGCTGGCTCGTGTCGCTTTCACGAGATCGTCCATTGACGTGGCTGCGTAGCCATGTTGCCAGAAGCGCTTCATCGAGCGCTCGACAATCTGCTTGCGTGTGATTGATCTCGGGCGGGGCATGCTAAAATTATAGCAGAACGAATGTTCTGCTACAAGAGGACAGCTCCTTCTGACCCACCCTCATGAATAAAACAGGCTAGCTCGATTTCTGCCAAGGTGAACCTCTGCGTGATGTGCTGCGAGCAGTTCCAATCGAACGCCTCAACGCTGATCAACATGCCGCGCTCGACCTGTGCCGGATACGCTGAAAGTGCCAGACGCTGCAATGTGTCTGCGTCGGAGACGTCCACAATGCGCGCACGGCCGAGAACCTTGAGGCGCGTCTTGTTGGCGTAGTCCATGAGAAAGAGCGAGACCCGATTGTCGAACTTGAGGTTTCCGACGCTGATATACTGGCGATTGCCGCGAAAATCGGCGAACCCAATCGTCCTTTCATCGAGCACCTTGAGGAACCCGGCCGGGCCACCCCTATGCTGAACATAGGGCCAGCCCGTCTCGCTTACCGTCGCCATGTAGAAGCTGTCACGCAACCCGATGAAATGCGCCTCCTGCGAACCGAGGACATTGTGATGGCTCTCGCCCTTTTCGAAGCGCTCGTAGGTTCCCCGACTGCCTCGTGCCACCTGCTCAGCTTTGACGTTCGGTGTAAACGCCAGTTCTGCAAATTTGTGACCCATGTCCCGCTCCTCACATCGATGACACTAGAGGCCCAGAGTGCTCAATCCTGGATGGTCCTCTGGGCGGACACCCAGCGGCCACCGATACTTTCGTTCGGGTTCGGTGATTGCGAGATCGTTGATGCTAGCGAAGCGCTTTTGCATAAGACCGTTCACGTCGAACTCCCAGTTCTCGTTGCCGAAGGACCGGAACCACCGACCGCCGGCGTCGTGAAATTCGTATGCGAAGCGCACGGCGATGCGGTTGTCGCGAAACGCCCACAATTCCTTAATCAGCCTGTAGTCCAACTCACGAGACCATTTCCGGGTTAGGAATGCGATGATCTCTTCACGGCCTTTCGGAAACTCGGTGCGGTTTCTCCATTGGCTGTCCGGCGTGTAGGCAAGCGCCACACGCTGCGGATCGCGCGTGTTCCAAGCATTCTCGGCAAGACGAACCTTCTCGGTTGCGCTCTCCAGAGTGAAAGGCGGCAGAGGTGGCTTTTTTTCCATGGCACGTCCCTTCGACAGGCGTTCGAACAGACTTGGCTCTGCGGAAACGGCAGCCCGCAGACCAAGCTGTGCAAGAGGCCCAACTACTTTTCAGGCTTTTCCATAGCGACCTTTCGGCCGAGGAAGTCCCGGATGAGCCGAGCGATCTCCGGGCCATGCGTTTCAAGCGCAAAGTGACCGGCATCCAAAAGGTGCATCTCGGCGTGAGGCAAATCGCGCTTGTAGGGCGCTGCACCGGCGGCAACGAAGATCTCGTCGTTCTGTCCCCAGATAACGAGCGTGGCAGGCTTGTGCTTCCGGAAATAGGCCTGCCAACCGGGATACAGGGGCAGATTGGATCGGTAGTCGTAGAAAAGATCGAGCTGAATCTCCTGGTTGCCCGGACGGTCCAGCAGTGTCTGGTCGTGCGTCCAGGTATCGGGACTGACGAGCGATGCGTCCGGTACCCCATGCGTGTACTGCCACTTGGTCGCCTTGAGAGACGTCAGCCAGCGAATGGCCTCGCGGTCCGTCTGGCTGCCTGACGCCCAATACTTCTGGATAGGCTCCCAGAACTTCTGCAAACCCTCCGTATAGGCATTGCCGTTTTGAACAACGAGAGCGGTAACCCGGTCGGGATGCTCCACGGCCAACCGGAATCCGACGGGAGCGCCATAGTCCATGACGTAGAGAGCGTAGCGCGAGACGCCGAGCTTCTCGGTCAGGCCATCGACGAGCTTTGCGAAGTTGTCGAACGTGTATTTGAACTGGGACCGTTCGGGTGCCCCGCTCTGACCGAAGCCCGGATAGTCAGGTGCGATTACGCGATACCGGTCTGCGAGCGCCGGGATGAGATTCCGGAACATGTGCGAGGAGGTCGGGAAGCCGTGCAGAAGCAAAATTGTCGGGGCATCCGCGCGCCCTGCCTCCCGATAGGCGATCTCAATTCCGTCGACACTCGCAGACCGATAGCGGACCTGAGTGTCCACCGCTTCAGTCGGAGCGGCATCGGCACGAGCCGGCTCCGGAGGAGCGAGTGCGAGCGGCAGCGCGACGCCGGCCAGCAAAAGCGCGGAGTGGCGAAGACTCCCGGTTGAGAGGGCTTCGTTATGTAACATGTGTGAATCCTCGTGATTTCGACACGACGCCTTTCCTGAACGGCGACGAGCGGAATGTGCATCAGATGCGATATTGAAAGAATGTTCCATCTGTGCAATTATTTATTCCTTTGATCGGAATAATTGCATGGACAGATTTCATGAACTCAAGGTGATGTTGGCAGTCACAGAGGTCGGCGGTTTTGGCAAAGCCGCGGCCCGGCTAAACAGCTCGCCACCAGCCGTCACGCGCGCGATTGCGGGTCTAGAGGCGCGACTGGGCGTTGAGATATTTACGCGCACGACGCGCCGCGTTCACCTTACCGAAGCCGGCCGCATCCTCGCTGAGCGAGCACGCCACGTTCTTGCGGATCTTGAGGCGGCGGAAAGGGAGGCGTCTGGAGAAGCGGCCGAGCCCACCGGGCAGCTTGTGATCACGGCCTCAGCCACGATGGGCCGTTCCATTTTGCCGCCAATCATCTCAGCGTATCTGGATGCCCACCCACGCCTGACGGCGCGCGCTGTCCTTCTCGATCGTGTCGTGAATCTGGTGGAGGAAGGAATAGATGTCGCACTTCGCGTAGGGCAGCTACCAGATTCGAGCATGATGTCCCGTACAGTGGGTGAGGTTCGCCGCGTACTTGTCGCAAGTCCGGACTATCTTGAGCAACGGGGAACGCCGCATGCGCCGGCTGACCTTAAGCTCCATTCCATCATCGCCTTCAGCGGTCTTATGCCAAACCGGGAGTGGACTTATGTCGGCGAGAGGAGCACCAACCGGATTTCGCTCCAGCCCCGCTTCGAAATCAATGATGCGGCGGCGGCTATCGGTGCCGCAGAGGCAAGTGACGGTATCACTATCGCATTGTCCTACATGGTGGCAAAACAGATGCGTGAGGGGCGCCTTGTCCCCGTTTTGGAACGATATGCTCCTCCTGCCGTTCCCGTGCAACTCGTCTATCCCGAGAGCCGGCTCGTAGCCCCAAGGGTACGCTCATTCATCGACTTTGCGACGCCTCGGCTGCGCTCGATCCTTGCTAATTTATCTGCGAAATCGCGTCGTAAATCGGCCGGCAGCACGTCGAAGGTACGCGCCTCGCTGGTCAAAATTGGTAGACAAAGCTGATCAGCCATTGGGGCATGAGTTCGAGCGCCATTGCCTCCCAATGCGTCATCCACTCCATGATAATGGCTAGACCGACTAAGAAAATCAGCCCGCCCATCCATGGCTGCGCATGGGCGCTAAAGCGCCTCAGCAGGTCCTTCCGGCGTGCTACCGTAGCCCTTGCTCCCATGGTCAACACGAGGATCGGCGTCACGATCCCGAGCGCGAACACGAACATCACGCCGGCGGCGTAGGCCAGTTGCTGGCCTTGCGCGGCCAATGCGATTGCAGCCCCCAGTGTCGGGCCGACGCATGGCGTCCAGACTGCACCGAGAAGAAGGCCGAGCATGAATTGTCCGCTAACGCCCTCCGGTGAAAATGCGGCGACATCCTGACGCCAGCTCTGTGTTGCGTGCTCGGCGGCGAGCGCGAATTGTCTTTGCAGCGGCGCTGACGCCATTGCGATTCCGAGGAGCATCATGATCCCGGCTGCGATCTTGCTAATGAGATCCGGCGAAAAACCCATCGAGAAGCTGAGGGTTGCTATCGCCATGCCAGTCGCCGTAAAGGCCAAGACGAGCCCTGCCGCCAGTGCGACAGCACCATGGCGGCAGGCATCGAACGCGCTGCCGAGGACGATGGGAAGAATGGGCAAAACACAGGGCGAGAGTATCGTGACGACGCCAGCAGCGTATGCGACGAGCAGAGATGCTTCCACGATCATTGGCTCCTTAGAATCGGGTAGGGAGGCGACGAATCCACCAGTCGCGTCAGCCCCTCTACCCGCCGCCCCGCTGACCGATCAGGTTTCCCGATGGCTCGGATCAGGCGCCTTTGGCAATCGCCGCCAAAATGGCGGTTTGATCCGTCTCACCCACGAGGCGAGCCACCTCCGTTCCGCCCTTGAAGACGAGAATAGTGCTCTGCTTGACGACCTTGAACTGGCTGACAGCGTCAGTGTCGTGCTGGAAGTCGACGATCATGAAGACGGCGTCCGGGAACTGCTGACGAGCCTTTTCCAATGCCGGCTGTTGAGCTGCACATGTCGGGCAGCCCTTCTTGAAAACTTCGATGATCACGTGCTTCTCTTGCTGCTGGGCGGCGGCGAATTCGGCTGCTTGGTAAACGGCAGCGTCCCTGGCGATGGTTGCTTCCGCTGAGAGCGTCAGAAGCGATGCTAGTATCAGTGTCCGCAGCGTGAGGGACCTGTAGGTCATGTTGTGTGCTCCATTTTGATGACGGGATCGCGGCGATCCCATAGCCTTCTCCGCGCGCAAGTAGGGATTGGTTACACGCAAATATTTTTCGACCGCCTCGTAACTTTTTAGCCGGATGACGTTAAAGGCATGGGAAAGGGAGCTCGTGACCGGATTGGACGAGGAGCAACTGAAGCGACGTCTGATCGCGGGGCTCGATGGTGACCGCCGCGCGTATCACGATGCCCTCAAGGCCATTTCGGAGCTGGTCCACCGCGTCGTCGGTCATCAGCTCGGTCGCGGCTCGCTAGCTCACGAAGCCGAGGACGTTGTGCAGGAAATTGTCATCGCGATACATGAGCGGCGCGACACCTATGATCGCACTCGCCCACTCATGCCATGGGTCTACGCGATTACGCGCTACAAGTTGTTGAACCACTTTCGCGCGAGCCGGTATCGCCGCAGTCACGTTCCCTTGGAGGACGAGGCACCCGCGCTGGCGGCAGATTCGCCAGGCGAGGCCTTTGCCGCGGCCGGTCAGGAAATTCGCGGTCTGCTCGACTCGCTGCCAGCGGGACAGCGAGAGGCCCTCGTCTTAACCAAAATCCAGGGCCGGTCACTTGCTGAGGCGGCAGAAAGAACCGGGCTTACGGAAGGCGCAATCAAGGTTCGCGTCCATCGCGCCATGGCCGCCCTTCGAAAATTGGCAGGTGTCAGATGACGGGATCAACCAGCGAACTCATTGCCCAACTGGCAGACACGGCCGAGCCCGTTGGGGCATGGCGTGTCTCATCGCGACTTGCGGCGGCAGCCCTCGCGGGAGCCTTAGCAGCCCTGACCCTCCAGGTCTTGACGGTCGGAGTGCGCCACGACGTGGCAGGCACATTACAGGCCATCGGCGCCAAGCTAATCGCCGTAACGGTCGTAGTAGCTACGTGGGCTTGGTTGTTGCGCAAGCTTGTCAGTCCCGGGAGCACAGACGGCTTGCAGCGCATGCTGGCAGCGGGGACTGTCGTGATAGCCTTAGTCCTCGTTGCATCAGGCTCTCCCTCGTGGAGTGGCGTCGCGCGCTGCGTCACGCAGGTCCTTCTCCTTGCCCTTCCAGCATTCGTCATCCTTGCGATTGCGGTCCGTCACTGTGCGCCGACCGATCTCATTCAGGCCGGCGTTGCTCTCGGCATGCTCTCAGGGGCAATTGGCGTGCTCGCGTACTCACTGGGATGCACGGCCGACGAACCGAACGTCGTGGCGTGGCGCTACGGCATTGCGATCCTGGTCTGGGGTATAATTGGGGGCGCTCTCGGAAAACTCATCTTGCGGTGGTAATTCGCTGGATGGCAACCGGGGCAGTGGATGCAGTCCCCTCGGGATCTCCGAATTGTTCTTGCGCGGGAACATGCTCGACACACCCCGTACGCGAGAACCGAAATTTGTCTTGAATGATCGTTCCAGACTCGCTAAGTAGCTGGCAGGAGGAACGCTCGATGCCTTGGGAGAAGCAGTTCGACAAAGCGGAAGTCCTTGATCGGGCGCTGCAGACGTTTTGGACTCGCGGCTACGAGGCAACGTCGATGCAGGACTTGGTGGACTGCACCGGCGTCAATCGGGCGAGCCTTTATGCGACATATGGCGACAAGCGTGCCTTCTTTCTGGAGGCGCTTCGCGCGTATGATGATGGACGCCGCAAGATGCTCGCTGAGTTCGAGAAGCGGTACCAGCCGTGTGAGGCGATCCGGAAGGTGTTTCTTTGCTTCCTGGCTGACGTGCCGAACCAAACCGGTGGCCGCGGCTGTTTCATGACCAACACTGCCTTGGAGCTTTCCGCGCACGATGCCGAGATCCGAAGCATCGTCGCCCGCGCCCAGGAGGAGGTTGAGGCCTTCTTCGCTGCCATGATCAAGAAGGGGAAGGCGGACGGATCGATATCAGCACATGTCAAACCCTCTGACGGGGCTCGCGGGCTACTTGCGTCGCTGTTGGGGTTTCTGGTGCTGGTCCGGAGTCGGCCAAATCCGACTTTGCTGGATGGCATTGTCGACGACGCCATACGCCGCCTGAAGTGAACTCCCATTCTGTGCCAACGTCCGCGACCTCGCCAGTTCGTGCACAGTTTGGAACGATTGTTCCATACACTTACACCAACCAGAGAAGGAGGCCACTATGACTGCAGAATTCAAACTATCGTTGCCGATGTTGACACCGGACACGGCAGGCACAAAGGGCAAGGCAGTGCTCGACCGCGCGAAGGCGCAGGTCGGATTCATTCCCAACATGTATGCCGGAATGGTCAACTCCCCAGGCCTGCTGGAGACCTATCTCGACGGATATGAACGGTTTCGCAAGGCATCGGGTCTGACGCCTGCAGAGCAGGAAGTGGTGTTTCTGGTCGTTAGTCGGGGAAACGAGTGCGACTATTGCGTCGCGGCGCATAGCACGATTGCCGACAAGAAGTCGGGCGTCCCCGTCGACGTGACCGACGCCATCCGCGAGGGGCGCCAAATACCTGATGCCAAGCTTGCGGCATTGGCCACGTTTGCGGAAACCATGCGGGCGTCCAGAGGCAAGCCATCCAACGCCGATGTGTCAGCATTCCTTGCTGCCGGCTACGAGGAACGCCACGTCTTGGAGATCATTCTGGCGATCGCGACCAAGACCATCAGCAATTACTTCAACCATGTTTTCCACACCCCGCTCGACGACATGTTCGCCGGCCGGTCGTGGAAACATGCGGCTTAAACCAGACGAACCAAGGGAGTCCCATCCATGCCGCTCGTT
>JAFKKW010000402.1 GCA_017304275.1 Hyphomicrobiales bacterium
GTCTCGACGCGGCGGCTGTCGCCCGAAAGGATGTCCTTGAAGATCTGGGTGACGCTCGCAACGACGGCCGTGATGTCGACGGGCCCCATCTGCTGGCGCGCGAGCTCCGCATCGAGGCGTGAGGCGTTGGAAACGTCGGTGATGAGCCGGTTCAAGCGCATCAGCTCGTTCTGGATCTGCTTCACCACCTCGTTGCGCTGCTCCTCGGTGCGCGCATAGGAGAGCGACTCGGCCATGGAGCGCGCCGCGGTGAGCGGATTCTTCAGCTCGTGGGCCACGTCGGCGGCGAAACTCTCGCTGGCCTCGACGCGCCGGTAGAGCGCGCCCGTCATGGCCGTGAACGCGGCGGCCATCTGGCCGACCTCGTCCGCGCGATGCGAGAAATTCGGCAACTCGTGACGGGCGCTGATATTGCGACTGACGAGGTCGGCCGAGGCGGAGAGCCGCCTGATCGGCCCGGCGACCGTGCGGGCCAGCACCAGCGCGCTGATGAGGGACGCCAGCATGGCGAAGGTCGCCAGCAGCCAGATCTGGTTCTGCTGGTCGGACACGATCTGATCGATCTCGCCGGGCCGCGTGGACATCAGCAGCACGCCTTCGACAGCGCCGCCGCGCTGGATCGGAACGGCCGTCGACACGATCTGCTGGCCCTTCTCGTTGAGCAGCAGCATGGCGGTCGCCTTGCCCTGCAGCGCCTGCTTCACCTCCGGATAAGAGGTGCCGTTGGCGTTGCCGATCTCTTTGTAGACCGGCAGATCCTCATTCATGATCATCCAGGACTTGAGACGGGTCCAGAAGTCCTTGGTCCGCGTGCGCGCGCCGTCCGGCACCTTCGGCTCGTGCCGGGAGAGCTGGCCGCGCTTCAGCAGCGTCGCCGAGTCCATGACCAGCGTGCCGTCGCGGCTGTAGACGCGCGCACGCCGCGTCGTCGGCTGGATGAGGCGGCGCAGGATCGGCGCCACGCGCTCGGGGCGGATCGACAGCTCGTGGGCGGCGAAGGCATTGTCCTCCGGCGCCTGGTTCTCCTCCTCGAGCGGGTCGGTATGGATGACGAGGCGGCCGGTTTCGACGCGGGCGTCGCCGGCGATGGCAGCGGCGATGATCTCACCCTGAACGCGCAGCGACTCGCGTTTCGCGTCGATGAGCCAGGCGTTGTTCTCGCTGAAATAAAGGATGCCGCCGATCATGACGACGAGGCCCGCGAGGCTCGCTACGAGGATGCGGCGCCACAAGCTCCCGGCGATGAAGCGCACCGGCGGAAACGCACGCCACCATTGCGGAAGCCGGAACGTCAGTCGCGGAACGCGACGCACGAGATAGCGTGCACGGGCGCCGAGGGTGCCGAGGTTCCGCCGTGCGCCGGCCAGGATGGTCTCGAGCCTCGTATCAGCCGCCGGCGTTCGCTCGGTCTCGAGCGCCATAGTCCCTCCGTGCGAACCGGTGTGCGCCGGTCTGCCAGCTTCGCGAAGCCCGTCTATCGGTGCGCTCGTTAAGCTTCCTTGAAGCGGTACCCTACGCCATAAAGCGTTTCGATGACGTCGAAATTGTCGTCGACTTGCTTAAACTTCTTGCGCAAGCGCTTGATGTGGCTGTCGATCGTCCGGTCGTCGACGTACACCTGATCGTCGTAGGCGGCGTCCATGAGCGCGTCGCGCGTCTTGACCACGCCGGGACGATGGGCGAGTGCCTGCAGGATCAGGAACTCGGTGACGGTGAGCGTGACGGGCCGGTTATCCCAATGACACGTATGGCGCTCGGGATCGAGCTTCAGCTTGCCGCGCTCCAGGATATGCGCCACCAGCGGCTCGACGGCCTGTCCGTCCTTGGGCTGGAGCCGGCGGAGGATGGCGCGGACGCGCCCGACGCTCAGGCGCTGCGAGAAGGGTTTGGCGATGTAGTCGTCGGCGCCCATCTTGAGGCCGAACAGCTCGTCGATCTCCTCGTCCTTGGAGGTGAGGAAGATGACCGGCATGTCGGACTGCTGGCGCACGCGGCGCAGCAATTCCATGCCGTCCATGCGCGGCATCTTGATATCGAAAATGCCGAGGTCGGCCGGGTCCTCGGTCAGCGCCTCGAGCGCGGACGCGCCGTCCGAATAGGTACGCACCTTGTAGCCCTCGGCTTCGAGCGCCATGCCGAGCGAGGTCAGAATGTTCCGCTCGTCATCGACGAGCGCGATGGTGCTTTTCTCTTTCATGGTCCCGATTTTCCTCGCGGCAACCCTATATATGCTCTTGGCGCTTTATGGTCCCAAGGTGGATCAATTGTGGCAGGGCCTTCCGCCTTCCTATGGACAGAGGCCTGAACATTAACTGAACGGCCGCAAGGCTCGAACCAGCAGGGGGCAAGATCCCATGTCAGAATCCGGCGGAGAGAACACAGTGCCTACCCCGGCCCCGTCCACAGCCCACCTCTCGCCTTCGGCGGCTGCGCGCCTCATCATGCGCCGCGCCCTCAAGGCTTCCCTGGCCACGCTGGACGCATCCACGGGCCATCCTTACGCCTCGCTCGTCACAATCGCAACCGATGTGGACGGAACGCCGCTGTTCCTGATCTCAACCCTCGCACTGCACACGAAGAATTTGCTTTCCGATGCGCGCGCCAGCGTGCTGTTCGACGGCACGGACGCGGCCGGGGACCCGCTCGCGGGCGGGCGCGTCACGGTCATGGGGCGGGCGGTGAAGACGACGCGGCCCGGCGCGCGCGAGCGCTTCCTTACCCGCCACGAGCCGGCGCGCGGATATGCCGATTTTCCGGACTTCGCTTTCTACGAGCTTACGGTCGAGCGGGCGCATTTCATCGGCGGCTTCGGACGCATCGTCGACATCGCAGCCAAAGACCTCCTGATCGACACCAGCGACGCCGGGGCGCTCGTCGCCGCGCATGACGACGTCGTCTCGCACATGAACGAGGATCATGCCGCAGCGTTAGCGCTCTACGCCACCGAACTCGCCGGCGCGTCGGGCGGCCCGTGGCGTATGACGGGCATCGATCCGGAAGGCTTCGACATCGTCTGTGACGGCGCAACCTGCCGCCTGCCCTTCAGCAAGCGCGTAACCACACCGGACGAGGCGCGACAAGAACTCGTCCGCATGGCTGGGGCAGCGCGCGCACAGCACCCCAAACCTTAGAATCCCTTTGCTATTTCGCGCCTGCACAATCGACGTGCGCTTGTACGGACGAAGTGCGAGGTGCTAGCCTCCGTTCCGCGCTCAAAGCCAAAAAAAGAAACATCAATCCTTTCAACGTCCGTTG
Organism: Hyphomicrobiales bacterium; assembly: GCA_017304275.1. Taxonomy (GTDB): domain Bacteria; phylum Pseudomonadota; class Alphaproteobacteria; order Rhizobiales; family Hyphomicrobiaceae; genus Hyphomicrobium_C. Next base: position 3,256 of record JAFKKW010000402.1, read on the forward strand.
CGCGGAGGAATACCCAGCATGAACGCCATGCCCCCTATGGAGGCCAAAACAACCAATCCGGCCGTCCTGGCTTTTGTCGAGGAGGCCAAGGCCCTATTCAAGCCGGAAAACGTCCGCTGGTGCAATGGCACGAAGTGGGAATACCAGGAGCTGCTGAAGTCGCTCGTTGACGGCGGCACGGCACAGTGGCTGAACCCGGCAAAGCGGCCCAACTCCGTTCTGGTGCGCTCGGACCCGGCGGACGTCGCCCGCGTCGAGGACCAGACGTTCATCTGCTCGGTGTCGAAGGACGACGCCGGCCCAACCAACAACTGGGCCGATCCCGCCGAGATGAAGGCGACGCTGACCCAGCTCTACGACGGGGCGATGGCGGGGCGCACGATGTACGTCGTCCCCTACTCGATGGGCCCGATCGGCTCGCCGATCGCCGGCATCGGCGTCATGGTCACCGACAGCGCCTATGCCGTCGCCAACATGCACATCATGACCCGCGTCGGCGACAAGGTGCTGGCGGCGCTCGGCAACAGCAGCGATTTCGTGCGCGGCCGGCACACGGTCGGCGCCCCGCTCTCGACCCCGGCGATGGCCGACGTGCCCTGGCCCTGCAACAAGACCAAATACATCTCGCACTTCCCCGAGACGCGCGAGATCTGGTCCTACGGCTCCGGCTACGGCGGCAATGCGCTGCTGGGCAAGAAATGCCACGCGCTGCGCATCGCCTCGGTCAAGGCGCGCGACGAGGGCTGGCTAGCCGAGCACATGCTGATCCTCAAGCTCACCAACCCCGAGGGCAACGTGAAGTACGTCGCCGCGGCCTTCCCGTCGGCGTGCGGCAAGACCAACCTCGCCATGCTGATGCCGACGATTCCCGGCTGGAAGGCCGAGACGATCGGTGACGATATCTGCTGGATGAAGTTCGGATCCGACGGGCGCCTCTACGCGATCAACCCCGAGACGGGCTTCTTCGGCGTCGCCCCCGGCACGTCGAACGACAGCAATCTCAACGCGATGAAGACGCTTCACGCCAACATCATCTACTCGAACGTGGCGCTCACCGACGACGGCGACGTGTGGTGGGAAGGCATGGGCGAGCCGCCGGCGCATGCCGTCGACTGGATGCGCCGTTCCTGGACGCCCGCCTCGGGGCGTCCCGCGTCGCACCCGAACGCCCGCTTCACCGCGCCCGCGGCGCAATGCCCGGTGATCGCAAAAGAGTGGGAGGATCCTGCGGGCGTGCCGATCGACGCCATCCTGTTCGGCGGGCGGCGCGCGACCGTCGTGCCGCTCGTGACGGAGGCCCTCTCCTGGCGCCACGGCACGTTCCTCGGCTCCATCATGGCATCCGAGAAGACGGCTGCGGCGGCCGGACAGATCGGCGAACTGCGCCGCGATCCGATGGCCATGCTGCCGTTCTGCGGCTACCACATGGGCGACTACTTCCAGCACTGGATCAACGTGGGTGAGACGGGCGGCAGCAAGATGCCGAAGATCTTCTACGTCAACTGGTTCCGGAAGAGCCCGGAAGGCAAGTTCCTGTGGCCGGGCTACGCCGAGAACAGCCGCGTGCTGAAGTGGATCTTCGAGCGTTGCGACGGCACGGCAGACGCAGTCGACACGCCGATCGGCAAGTTGCCGGCCCAAGGCGCGCTCGATCTCAACGGGCTTTCCATCTCGGCCGATGCCTTGAGCGAGCTCATGCGCGTCGACGGCGACGGCTGGAAAGCCGAGTTGCCGCTGATCCGCGAGCATTTGGCGACGTTCGGCGCGAAGCTGCCGGCGGCGCTCAGCGAGGAGCTCACAGCGCTCGAGCAGCGTCTCGGCTGACCGGGATCGAGCAACTTTGGCTCCTGGAATGGAGAACCCCCGGACAACCCGGGGGTTCATTTTCATGCGCTGTTTCGCGTCTGAGCGCGGTGCTCGATCTCGCGTATGAATCGTGGTCTACACAGAATGACGGCGCAGCGTCGATCGCTTGCCGGGACGTGACCTCACATGCGGCCGGTGGGCGGGACCGGCCGGGGATGTTTGCGATGCTGGACTGGCTTTCCAAGCTGTTCCGCCGACACCAGGAGGCTTCGCCTCAACGCCGCGTCGCGTCGGCCGTGCGCGTCAGCCATGACGACAAACTGATCACCGTCGACAGCGGCACCGGAGACATTGCCTCGATTGCCTGGTCCGACCTCGCGAACGTAACCATCCTGACCACCGACGCCGGGCCGTTCCTCATCGATCTGTTCTGGATTCTGTCGCACCGCGACGGGCGCCGCGCGCTGACCATCCCCATGGATGCGGAGGGAGAGCACGCCCTGCTCAAGGCGATGCAAGCGCGGCTCCCGGGATTCGACAACATGGCCGTGGTCGAAGCCATGAGCAGCACGGAGCACGACGTCTTTCAGATCTGGCCGGCGCAGGCGGTGTGACGCGCCCCGCTACGCCCCGCTTTGCGGATCTGCCGAGCCGGCCGGCGCGCCGACCGGGCGGGCTTGCGCGGCAATGCGGGTGAGGGCGCGCGAGGCCGCGCTCGTCGCCCAGCGTGCGCGCAGGAACGAGAGCTTTGCGAAGCGGCGCCCCCAAGCGCTCACGCTCTCGTCGAGCGTCGCGCGCTTCATCGCGTGCGCCAGCGCCAACGAGTTGCGGTCTGAGGCCATCTTCTCGGGATCGGTGTAGAAGGCGGCGATCTTCTCGACGCCCATACCCTGCGTGGCGAGCCATTGCGGCACGTGGACATTGCAAAGCCGCTCCACGTCGACCAGGGCCTTGCGCGCGCCGGTGCCGGCTGCAGGGCAGGCGGTTGAGAAAGCGTCGCCGACGAGGACGAGGCCGGGCTGCAGATATCCTCGCGTTTCGAAGAGATCGACGGGGCGCATCTTGACGGGTGCGACGACGCGGAACGGGCCGGCAATGCGCGCAAGGCGGGGCAGGGCGCTCGCGAGCGTCGCCTCGGGCGCATCGCGGAAGGCGCGCAGCCAGGGGTCGGCGAGGTCGCGATAGACAAAGAGGTTGGCGCGCATGCGCGCGCCGATGGGAAAGAGCGTGATGTAGGCCACGCGGTGGCAGGGCTGCTCTCCGTAGTACGTCAAGGCGCGGAACGGGAAGCTGCCGCCGGCGGCCGGCTCCATATCGAAGCCGAACGTGACCGATTGGCAGCGGACGAGATCCACCCGCTCGATGCCGAGCCCATCGCGAAGGCCGTTGTTCAAGCCGCTGGCCAGGACGACGAGACGCGCATCGATCGTGTCTCCCGTGGACAGGGTGACCTGCTGCCGGTCGGGGCTGTTGGCGACGGCCGTGGCCTTGGCATGGACTTGCGTGACGGACGGCGGCATCTCGCGGCGCAGGAGGTTGACGAGCGCGCCGTAGTCGAACCCGCGCTGGTCGCTCGCGCGCTTCTCGGCCAGGCGGCCGAGCAGCGACACCCATACCGAGCGGTCATGGGTCGCGGCCGCAAGCACGACGTCGCAGAGGCCGGTTCGCCTCAGCGTACGTATCTGATCGTCATCGAATTTCTCGACGCGGAAGTCGTCGGGATAGGTCTTGCTCGGATCTATGACGGCCACGGCGTGCCCGGCGCGCGCCAGCATGGTGGCGGCGATGGAGCCCGCAAGACCCGCACCGACGATCGCGACGTCATATTCACGCATGGGCGCATCAACCCCGGAACCGCGCCGCAGACCGGCGCGTCGGGGCGAGTGTCCCGCTGGCCGGCTAAACCGGGGTTAAGGAGCCTGGACGAGGGGGAAAAACATCACCGGGCGTCCTAAACGCTTCCTTACCGGGATGCGCGGGAGCGGTTTCGGGACTATATGTGGCCGCAAAGGGTGGCCGCCCTGGCCGCCGTCCAGAAAGGAATGTCGATGTTCGACCCCGAAAACCCGCCGGAGCTCACGACCGCCGCCTGGTTCAATGCCGATCCGGCGCCGACGCTCAAGGACCTCAAGGGCAAGGTGGTGGTGCTGGCCGCGTTCCAGCAGCATTGCCCCGGGAGCCTCAAGCACGGGCTGCCGCAGGCGGCGCGCATGGCGCAAGCCTTCAGCGACGACGAGGTGGCGGTGATCGCTCTCAACACGCCGTTCGAGCAGGCAGACAAGCAGGGAAAGACGGATCTGGAGGCGTTCGTCGCCGAGCATGGGCTTTCGTTCCCGGTCGCGCTCGACAAGACCAACGGCACGAACCTGCCGAAGACCATGGAGGCGTTCGAGATCCAAGGCACGCCGGCGGTGCTGATCTTCGATCGCCAGGGCCGACTCCGGCGACACTATCTCGGGCAGGTGGACGATCTCAGGATCGGCGCCGAGGTGATGGCGCTCACGATCGAAGCGCGCGATGCGCCGCGTGAGCAGTCGATCGCGCTCGAGCGGCGGCTGGCGGCGGTGTTGACCGATCCCAACGAGCACCACCATGGCGACGGCTGCGGATGCGGGCACGATCACGGGCATTCGCATGATCATGCGCACGACCACGATCATCACCACGACCATGGCGAAGGCGGCTGCTGCGGCGGGCATGGCCATTCGCACGATCACGATCACGATCATGAGCACGCGCATGCCCACGGCAAGGGCGGCTGCGGGTGCGGCCACGAGCATTGAGCGCATGCCATCCTGCCATCCCGGAAAGGCGGAGGCGCAAGCCGGAGCCTTATCCGGGACCCAGCGGAAAAGCGTGCCGGAGGCGCCCGACATTATTTCGCGATAGGGAGTCTTTGCTGGGTCCCGGCTCTGCGCTCCGGCTCGCGCCGTCGCTTGGCCGGGATGACAGG
>JAFKKW010000403.1 GCA_017304275.1 Hyphomicrobiales bacterium
CAAGCCTACGCCTGTAGGCTCTTCTCCAGCGCCTTGATCAGGGCGGCCTCCTTGCCCATCAGGCCCTTACCGGACTTTGCACCACCGTGGGCCAGAACCGCCGTCTCGAACACGGCGTGCTGGTTCGGTGTGAAGTAGAGGGTCACGCATCGTTCGCCAGGGACAGGTAGCTTGTCGCGCACGAAGAACTTGATCTGACGAGCGGTACAAGTCTCCGCCATATCGAGGAGCAGTTCGCAGTTTGACGCATTGATGCGACGAGCCAGGATCTTCAGCTTCGTCCAGCCGATGGCCTCAAGCCGCGCGCTGCTTACGCCAAGCTCGCTGAAGACACGATGGACCTTGGCGAGATAAAAGGCTTGGCGTCGACTAACGCCGAGCAGTTGGGCGACTTCTCCAATCTCCGATGGTTCAGTGTCCTGGAGTGTCCGAAAAAACTTCGCAGCCGTCAAAAACCTGCGCTGTTTTAAGTCGGCAGCAATCTCCGCGAGTTCGTTTTTTGATATCTTGCCCATGTCCTCTCTCAACCCATGTTTGATGTTTTAGGGAGGAGAAGCGTGAGTCACTGACACAGGAGGAACAATGTGATTTCGCCTGTCGCGCTATATTGTTGATTTATAGGCCGCAGCGATCCTATGACTGCATGACCACTCCACCGGAATGTTCCAAAAGCAGTCATTGCCGCGGCCATAGTCGGCGCGCCCGTGCGCTCGCCGACCAAGTCGGCTCACGGGGAAATGCTGCCATTAAGTATCGATCATTTCAGCGATCTCGATTGCATCGCCTGCCTCGATCCCATGGTGGCAAACATTGCTCTCGATCTTCGAATGTTCAAGCAGGAGCTGGACGGCGCGAAGATACCGGTGCGGCGATAAATCAACACCACCTTAGTACGTCGCAACGAGTGGGTTCCAGCTGGCCGGATCGAGCCTGATGCTGGCAACCCCACTCTCGCACAAGGTGTGCGTACTGCTGAACAGCGACCCTTTATCACCCTTTCCGGACCGACCCATCATCAACACGGCCGGTCTTGGATTTCGCGAGTTTCGTGCGGGTTGCCGCATTTTTTGGCCGCATCAGGGCGTTGAGGACCTCCGACCGCGCGTCCCTCAGATGCGCGGCCCAATAGCTCAAGCCGCAGGCAGCCATCACGAAGACGACAGCCCAAATGATGGAAAGGAGAGTCGTAAGAGGGATCTCCGTAATCATGAGTGCTGCTCTGCGGATTTCCCGCGCGCCGGATCCGTCATCCGATCCACGTCGATGCTCGACGGCGCCAGCCGGCCGAATGCCTCGATGGGCTCGATCCAGTAGGCCATGTGCGGAATGGCAGCGCGGGTTGCGATGGTCTCGAGGATTTGGGCCGCCTGAAAGCGCGGAACGACGGCGACCAGCATCGTCCGATCGACGCGGCCGCGGACACGCTCGCGGAAGCTTGCCTTCGCGAACCCATGCCCATGGCCTTCGGCGGACCATGTCGTGAAGCCGCCGATCGGCGGCTCGATCGCGAGCATCAGGTCAACGACTCGGTCCGATCCATCCGGCGGGCAGACGAGTGTGAGCTTGCAAAGGGATTGTTCCACGAGAGGTTTCCTACGTCTTTTGAGTGGCTGGCCAAGGAGCCGACGCCGAAGCGCCGGAACAGGATGGGGAGAAGGACGAGCGTCAGCGTTGTCGACGTGATCAGCCCGCCGATGACGACGATCGCGAGCGGCTTCTGGATCTCCGAGCCCGGCCCGGTGGCGAACAGGAGCGGCACGAGACCGAGAGCGGCGATGCTCGCCGTCATCAACACGGGCCGCAGCCGACGCATCGCGCCTTCGAAGACGGCTTTTTCGAGTGGAACGCCTTCGGCAAGAAGCTGATTGAAATAGCTGACCAGCACCAGTCCGTTGAGGACGGCGATGCCGAGCAGCGCGATGAAGCCGACGGAGGCCGGGACCGAGAGATAGGCGCCCGAAAGCCAAAGCGCGAGCATGCCGCCGACAAGCGCGAACGGAACATTGGCGAGGATCAGAAGCGTCTGGCGGATGGAGCGCAACGTCGCGAACAGCACGCCGAAGATCAGGCCGATGGCGATGGGAACGACGATGGAAAGCCGGTTCGCGGCACGCCGTTGGTTCTCGAACTGGCCGCCCCACTCCAGGCGATAGCCCTGCGGAAGCTCGACCGTCTCCCCGACCATGCGCTGCGCTTCGTCGACAAAGCCCACCAGATCGCGCCCGGTGACGTAGGCCTGAACGATGGCGAAGCGCGAGGCGTTCTCGCGGTCGATCTTGACCGGCCCGGCCTGTCTGGAAAGCTTGGCGACATCGTTGACGCGCACGAGCCCTCCGTCGCCGGCTGCGAGCTGCGTTTGGGAAAAGAGCTCCGGTGACGTGCGGATGGGATCGGGCCCACGGATAAGGATCGGCGTGCGCCGGCCAGGCTCCGCAACGATGCCGGCGGATGCGCCCTCGAGCAGCGCGCGGAGCTCATCCTGCACGTTCGTCACGGAAAGACCGGTGCGGCCGGACATCAGCCGATCGACGTCGATCTTGAGATAGTCGACGGCATCGTTCGCGACGGTCGAGACCTCGGCGGCTCCCGGAACCTTGCCGAGCACCGACTGAATTCGGCCGGCCAGGTCAGCGAGCTTTGCGAGATCCGGACCGAAAATCTTGATCGCAAGATCGCCGCGCGCACCGGTCAGCATCTCCGCCGTGCGCATCTCGATAGGCTGGGTGAAGGCGAATTCGAATCCGGGCAGATCGGCCATCGCCTCGCGAAGCTCGGCAACGAGCCAGTCCTTGTCCGGAACACGCCACGTGTCTTTCGGCTTCAGCACCAGGAAGGTGTCGGTCTCGTTGAGGCCCATGGGATCGAGGCCCAATTCATCGGAGCCGACGCGCGCGACGATGCGCTCGATCTCAGGGACGCGCTCCCGGAGCGTGCGCTGAATCAGCAGGTCGCCCTCGATGCTCGCCCTAAGATTGACCGATGGCAGCTTGGTGACCTGCATGATGACCGATCCCTCGTCCATGGTCGGCATGAACGATTTGCCGATGGCCGCATAGGCGGCGACTGTCAGGCCAAGGCCGGTTGCCGCGAGCACGTATACCGGCAGCGGGAACCTCAGCGCCCCCGCGAGCAGCGCGCGATACCCGCGGTTGAGGAGACGCATGAGAAGCGGCTCGCCGTGGTGCCCGCTCCTGAGCAGGAACGAGGACAGGACCGGAATGAGCGTGAGCGAGATGAGAAGCGATCCGCTGAGCGCGAATACGATCGTCAAGGCCACGGGCGCGAACAGCTTGCCTTCGAGGCCCTGCAGCGACAGGAGCGGTAGGAAGACGAGACAGATGATGAGAATGCCGGAGGCCACGGGCGTCGCCACCTCGTGCGCGGCCCTGTAGATCTTATGCAGGAACGGAATATGCGTATCGTCGGCGTCGTGCTGCAGATGCTCGACCGCATTCTCGACGACGACGACCGCCGCATCGACGATCAACCCGATGGCGATCGCCAGTCCGCCGAGGCTCATGAGGTTTGCGGACATGCCGAAGATCTTCATCATGGCGAAGGTCACGAGGGCGGCGAACGGCAGGGTCACCGCAACGACGAGTGCCGCGCGGAGGTTGCCAAGGAAGGCGACGAGCAGGACGACAACGAGCACGGTCGCTTCCATCAGCGCCTTGCTGACGGTGCCGACGGCGCGCTGGATAAGCTCGGACCGATCGTAGAACGCCTCGAGCCGGACGCCTTCCGGAAGGCTGGGCTTGAGCTCCTCGAGCCGCGCCTTGATGGTGGCCACGAGCGCGCTGGCGTCGGCGCCCCGCAGCGACAGCACCAGGCCTTGCACGGCTTCGCCCGTGCCGTCCCTGGTGACGGCGCCGTAGCGTGTCAGGCTGCCGATCCGGACCTTCGCCACGTCGCCGAGCCGCAGGACGCGCGTGCCGTCCATCTTGAGCACGATCTGGGTAAGGTCCTGCGGCGTCTCGATAGCGCCTTCGGCACGAACGACGAGTGCTTTCTCGCCGTCGGTCAGGCGACCCGCGCCGTCGTTGCGATTGCCCTTCTCGATGGCGTCGATGACGTCCGATACGTTGAGCCCCGCCACCGCCAGCGCGGAGCTGTCCGGGATGACCTCGAACGTGCGCACGTATCCGCCGAGCGCGTTGACGTCCGCCACACCGGGGATGGTGCGCAGGGCCGGCCGGATCGTCCAGTCGAGCAGGCTGCGCCGCTCCTCGAGAGACAGGTCGCCGCCTTCGACGGTGAACATGAACACGTCCGACAGCGGCGTGGAGACAGGCGCCAGCCCGCCCGTCACGTTCGCGGGAAGCTCGCCCTGGACGCTGGCAAGACGCTCGGCGACCTGCTGGCGCGCCCAGTAGATGTCCGTGCCATCCTCGAAATCGAGCGTGATGTCGGCAACGGCATACTTGGCGGCGGAGCGCAGGATCGTCTGCCGTGGAATGCCGAGCAGCTCGAGCTCGATGGGCGTGATGACCCGGGTCTCGACCTCCTCCGGCGTCATGCCGGGTGCCTTCAGGATCATCTTCACCTGGACGGGCGAGATGTTCGGAAAGGCATCGATCGGGATGGTGTTGTAGGCGTAGCCGCCGAGCCCCGCCACAAGGAGCGAGAAAAGCAGCGTGGCCGCGCGCTGCGTCAGCGAGAACTCGATCAGCCGACGCAGCACGTCACTCTCCTCCGATCATGGCTTCGAGCTGCGGAAGTCCGCTTGCCGCGACCTCCTGACCGGGAAGCACATTGCCGGCGACAGTCGCCGCCATGGGCGACGTGCCGCGCAGGGTCACCGGCGTAAGCTCGAACCCGCTGTCGTTCTTGACGAACACCGCAGGCGTGTTGCCGACCCAGGCGACGGCGGCCGCAGGGACGCTCAAGCCGCCGGTTTCGGTCGGGCGCAGCACGCTGAGGGTCACCATCTGCCCCGGAAGCAGCCCGGCATCGCTCGGCACGGAGGCGTACATCACGGCGGAGCGTGTCATGCGGTCGAGCGATCCGCTGATCGAGACAACGGTGCCCTGCGGTCCGTCCAGGACCTGAATGGCATCTCCGGGCCGGATCCGCGCCACGAGGCCGGCCGGAACCTGCACCTCGACCCAGACCTCGGCACGGGCGGCGATGGTGACGGCGGGCGCCATTGCCTCGAGCGAAGCGCCCGGCATGGCCTGGGTTTCGATCACGACGCCGGACTCCGGCGCCGTGATCGTATACCGGCCGCCCTCTCCGACGCTGACGCCGCCGAGCGAAAGGGTGCGCCTGTGCTGCTCCAGAACGGCGCGGATCTTTATGACCTGCGCCTCGGCTTCATCGGCCAGAATGGGGCTGGCGATGCTCTTGTCGGCAAGGTCGCGTTTCCTGCGTGCGACCGCCTCTGCGACCTGAAGCTCGGCCTCGGCCTGTTTGAGCTGGCTCAATGCATCGAGCAGGTCCCGGCTTTCAATGACCGCGAGCGGCGCTCCCTTCGCCACTGTTTGGCCGGGGAGCACGAGGACTTGGATTGCGGTCCCCGCAAACGAGGCGGCGGCAACCACGCGCGCGTTGAGGGCCGGCACGACGGTTCCCGGCAGGAGGGCGACGGCCTCAGTCTCGGCCTCCTTGACCTCCGCCAGCTTGATTTCCATCTGCGCCACTTGCGTCGCGCTGAGCGTGACGGTCCTGGCCTCCGCGGCGGAAAAGCAACCGATGAGAGCGAGCGAGGCGAGAAGTCCGATCGCGGCGCGGCGTGCCATTGCAATACCCTTTCCTGTCGACGACAGGAGCGGGAGTGCCACCCCAAGCTGAACGCGACATGAAATGAAGCCCGACCGGCGGGAACGGATTTTTCAGCTTCGTTTCAGGTCGCCTGCGCAAGACCATGACGAACGAAACGATCGATGATGGAGGCTGAAATTCGCATCCTGGTGATTGAGGATGACGACGAGATCGCCGGGCGGATCGCCGCCGGGCTGACCCAGGCCGGGTTTACGGTCGAGCGCGCCGACAACGGTTTCGACGGATACGCCATGGGTGCCGATGACGATTTCGACGCGGCCGTTCTCGACCTCGGCCTTCCCGAAATGGAGGGGCTGGACGTGCTGCGGCGTTGGCGCCGTGAGGGCCACGCGCTACCTGTCCTGGTCCTGTCGGCGCGTGGCACATGGTCCGAGAAGGTCGACGGCCTCAACGCGGGGGCTGACGACTATATATCGAAGCCGTTCCACGTTCCGGAGGTCGCGGCGCGGCTCAAGGCGCTGATCCGCAGAACGTCGGGACACGCAACCCCCGTCCTCATCCATGGACGCGTGACGCTCGATACCGCAGCAGGCCGGGTCACGCTCGACGACAAACCCGTCGAGCTTACGGCTCGGGAGTTGCGCATGCTCAACTATTTCATGCACCGCATCGGGCGGATCGTCTCGCAAACCGATCTCGTAGAGCACCTCTACACGCTCGACGACAGCCGGGAGTCCAACACCATCGAGGTCTATATCAGCCGGCTCCGCCGAAAGCTGGGACCGGACGTCATCAAGACCGTTCGCGGTCTTGGCTATCGTATGGATTGACGAGGCGCAGCATGAGCTTGAGGCGCAGGCTGATCGTCATTGCCTCCATCTGGATCGTCGCTGGCACGGTGGTCGGCGGCTTGCTACTGTCGGCGATCTTCCGGGAGCTTGTCACGCAGCAATTCACCGACGAGCTGCACGTCCACCTCGAAGAGCTGCAGCGGCTTGCGGACATATCGGCGACGGGCGCCATTCTGCAGCGCGATTTGAGCGATCCCCGCTACGACGTTCCGGAATCCGGCTTCTACTGGGAAATCCAGCAGGGCCGCAGCGGCATCGCACGCTCGAAGTCGCTTGCGGGTCCCGCGTTGGATGTCCCGGCGGCCGCGCCGACGGACGCCAGCATAAAGTCCTATTCGATCGCCGGACCGACGGGGACACTCATGGTCCTCGAGCAGGCGAAATGGATCGATCCGACCGGCGAACCCGTGCGCTTCGTGATCGGCACGGACAAGCGCCACCTGGACGAGATCGTGCATGGCTTCGACAGCATGGTCGGCTATTCGCTTGCGGCGTTTGCCGCGCTGATGATCGGCGCGTCGGCATTTCTCTTTCTCTATGCCATGCGGCCGTTCGACCAGCTCCGCACCGCGCTCGGCACGGTCAGGTCAGGCCAGTCCCCGACGCTCGGAGGCGCTTTTCCGACGGAGGTGCAACCGCTGGTGGACGACCTCAACGCGCTGCTCAAGTCCACCGCGGAGCTCGTTCGGCGCGCAAGGATCCAGGCCGGCAACGTGGCGCACGGCCTCAAGACGCCGCTCGCTGTCCTGACCGACGAGGCCGACCGCATCGAGGAGCAAGGGCTCGACCGGTCGGCGGCGACGATTCTCGAGCAGTGCCGAAAGATGCAAAAGCACATCGACTACCAGATCACCCGCGCGCGGGCCGTGGCCATGCGTGACACGCCGGGTATGGTCGCGTCCGTCCGCAAGGCGGCATCGGAGGTTGCGAGCGCATTGAGCCGGCTCCACAAGGCGCGGTCGATCTCGATTGAGAACGACATCCCGGACTCGCTACTGGTGGCATGCGATGCGCAAGACCTGAACGAGATGCTCGCCAATCTCGTCGATAACGCGTGCAAGCACGCGAGCAGGCGCGTGCGCATATCCTTGTCGGAGCCATCGATGAGGACACGTGTCGCGGTCGTGGTGGAGGACGATGGAGCCGGATTGCCGCCGGAAGCCTACGAGATCGTCTTCAACGTGGGGGAGCGGTGGGACAGTCAGAAGCCGGGCTCAGGCCTGGGGCTGGCAATCGTGCGCGATCTGGCGAGGCTTTACGGCGGAGATGTGCAGCTCGGTAAGTCCGCCTCCGGTGGGCTCGCCGTGTATCTCGAGCTGCCGAGGTCCACAGCGGCATCCGCAAGCAGAAGCGTCCCGGATAGGTCAGGAACATCGCAATGAAGAGACTATGGATCGTATT